>DATHIE010000871.1:0-8711 GCA_035316905.1 Chryseolinea sp.
GAATCTTTTTTATCGTGCGGGTAGGGTTTTTCTCCAATACAACATCAAAAGAAATCCAATTAGCGCGCCACCGATATGTGCAAAGTGAGCGATACCTCCACCGAAGATGGAGACGCCTGTTATTCCCGAAAACAGGTCTAATCCAATAAGGATTGGTATAAAATATTTTGCCGCGATCGGTACTGGTAGAAATATCAATGCAAGCTTTGCATTGGGAAATGAGATTCCGAATGCGACCAAAACTCCATAGATGGCGCCTGAAGCTCCAACGGCCGGGGTCCGGTACAAATAGTAAAAATTAGTGACGCTGGATTTAAAAGATTCCGGAATAAGAGAGTTATCATAAGTGCCTGTCTGCAGCAATTTCTCGATATCCGACACAGAAATACCCATGCTTATCAGCTCGTTATAGATATTATTAAACTGAAAGTAATTGACAAGCGTATAAATCACGCTGGCGCCAATCCCGGACAAAAAGTAGAAAAGAAGGAATCGTTGCTTGTCCCACATTTGTTCAAGGGGCGAACCAAATGCCCAAAGCGCGTACATATTAAAAAGGATATGCATGAAGCCACCATGCATGAACATGTTCGTGATTAGCTGCCACCACGCGAACTTCTCGTTTTTCGGAAAGTATAATGCCATCATCTCAAACATTCGGTCCTCCATTCCGGGCACCAGATAGGTGACAACGCAAAAGACCGCATTTACTGCTATCAGCACGAAGATCGCATCCGTCCTATTTCTCATGATCGCATATTGTAAATTTTATGATGAATACCAAAGCTTACCGCGAAGTTTAAGTGAAGGGCCGGGTTGTTGTCGAAGAGTTTGTACACAAAATCAAAATGTGCCAGTTCTGAATGATTGGTACTTCTGCTCAGAGGATAGTCTGTTGTATATCTCCACCGGCATTGTGCTCGAAAAGATCTCCGTCTCTAATTTTAATACCTGCGATGAATAGGTGTCGTTCAATGGTGCTGGCGAGTTTGTTTTCCAAACTGCCCGACACTTTAATAAGCGAAAGACTCCATCACAAACATCGTATACCACCAAATGATCGGGAAGGTCACTATCGCTCTCACCAAGAAAAAGCACCAGCGGAAAATCGAACAACTCTGCACCCATAAGCTCCGGAACAAGGTTCGCGTCGAAGAACTCATATTTGAGCAAGTTGTTTCGAAAGCCTCTTTCCGTGAGTATCTGGCCCAACTGCAACAGACTATCCTTCATAATTTGATATGGAATATCACGCGGTGTAAACTTTTCAATGGGAAACCACTCATTTGTCCTGAGTTGAAGATACTCAAGATTTGAACGACCAATCGTCAACTTATAATCGAAGAAGGAGTAACCCGGAACGAAATAGCCGGGATAGAAATAGTTCAAGCAAGAATGTTTACAGTATTCCAACTTCAGGTAGATCAAATGTTTACCAAGGCTAAACTTTTTGTAGTCGGGATCATAAAAGCACGTAATTCCTGCAGCACTGTTGGCACCCAAATCAAAGTATCCTACGGCGATCAACCGGGATTCATCATAAATGCAAACCTCGTAGGTATTAAAGACCGAACGATTTGATTTTCCGTACAACAAATGACGCAGAGAGGCTGACGTTTCGAACGTGATATTCTTTTTATACCTGGTATATAGACTTTCTTTCTCTTCGTTGACGAAAGCTTTTCTTATTACGCTCGCGAACCGGCTGTTCTTTTTCGCCAGCTTTTGTTGAGTTCTGTCATTGTTGAATTTCGACAGATCGATCCTCAGCCAGATGGCGCTGTAAAAGTTATTTCTGAAGTTCAGGAAATTTGTCGTAAAGATCGATTGGCCCATTCGAAACCAGCCACTCCCAAGGTAGGTGTCAAGTTCCCCGGGAATCAGTACTTCTGGGCAATGAACCTGCGCGAACATCATAATAACGTATTCGGTACCCTAAATGTCTAACTAGTATAGCAACAAATTAATTCTGAATCAACCTTGATTGTGATCTTTCATCCATTTGATGATTAATGCAGGTCACAAAGGTCAGGAAGAACCACGAAGTCCACAACGCATTTATCTTTGCGATCTCCCGAGAGCTATCGGGAGTGCAAGCTTAGTGTCCATCGTGACCCTGCATTTTATTTCGACACAAAATTAAAGAGTTTGAGATGGGAAAGCCAGCGAAATCATTCCATTCCGACGGAAATAGGTGAGATAAATCTGTTCGAAGAAGTCAACGCTCCTTGTCGATGACATCGGTTTCATAGAATTTCAGGATGCGGTCGCGCTGGTAGGTCACAATTCCCTGAAGCCGGTTGATGGTACGCTTTGCGTTGTTGAGCCTTTCACGCAATGCACTAAGCTGCAAATTCTTCTTTTTCAGCTTGCCTTGCAGCTCATTTACAAGTTCTTTAAGGTTTTCGATTTGCGTTTCTGTCAGTTCCCTTCCTTTCATAGCCTATCGCATTAAAGTCCTCTATTCCATCTATCTCCACCGAATGTATTTACTAAACTCTACTTGCTTAATGATCCCTACAGGTCCTTCGTATATTCCGCCCGCTCCTTGCGCATCTTCCACATACACAATTAATGTGTTCACGACGCCAGCCTTAATCTGATCCTTGGTTACAAAATAATATCTCCTCTTATCCCATTGATCATAGCTTGTTCCGATTTGCTTGCCGTTAAGAAAGGCTTTGTCGTGATCATCGATTTTCCCCAACAAAACCACGAGGTCTTCTTGCATATCCTTAGGAATAACGAATTGTTTTCTGTACCAGGCGCCTCCATCATAATTACCATATCCCTGCGAATCCCACGAACTAGGCACCGTAATATCAGTCCAACCCTCAGCCGGCAGGGACGCAACTGTTTTTTCTCCAACGCTATTGAACTTGTCCTGACCTGGTGTCCCTAATCTAAATTCCCATATGCCACGGAGATTCAAAGCGAGGCCACGGTCATTTTTACTGGTAAAGACGCCAATATCACCGGACACTATACCTCCTTCAATTTCCGAGTCGTAGACTCTCACAGCAATCACATTCTTGCCTGCAAAATCAATATACTCTGTTGGGATAAAGTAGTTACGATGCGCATTGTACGCAGTGTGGTACCGTGGAGGAAAGCTGCCCGACGCCCCGATCTTGTGTCCATTGAAAAACACCTCGTCAACATCATCGATGTATCCAAGCACGAGGTTATATCCTTGCTCCTTGCCGGGCATCTCCGTGCCATTGAAAGATGTTCGGTACCAGGCATAGCCGTTATATCCGTTGAAGCCCTCGTCTTCCCACTTTGACGGTACGTAGATATCTTCCCACTTTGAATCGTTGAAATACCTGTCGCCCCACAACGACTTATCGCCGATTGAAAACTTCCACTTGCCGTGAAGGTTTATCACTCTTTCCCATTTATCCTGCGCATGCGCTGTTGTAAAAAACAGCGCACTTAAAATGATGGAAGAAAAAATATTCCTGAAATAATACCTAAAGTCTCTCATGTCTTAATCCGATCATACACAAATCTAGTCCCACAGAAAAGACCATAAGCTATAAAAACTGTGATTTTCACTCTGATATTCTCTCCAAAATTCCTTGTATTGGGTTCGTGGGATAATTGCCAGCGGTCCTTCATACATGCCGCCTTTTTGTTCCTGGTCGTAGACGCGGATCGCTATAAGATTCTCCTTTCCAGGACGCAGCAGCTCATCGGGAATAAAGTATGTCCTCGGTTTACGCCACTCCTCGTTACGCGCCCACTTGCGATCGGGGTCTCCGGTGCGGCCGATACTCTGACCGTTCACAAAAACTTCGTCCATATCGTCGATTCTCCCAAGGAGTAACACCATATCGGTTGGTTTGAAATCCTTTGGTAACGTGAATTTCTTCCTATACCATGCAAACCCATCATAGTCGCGGAAGCCCTGATCCTCCCAATAAGATGGAGCAACGATATCTTCCCAGCCAGCATCGTTGTAATCTTCTTTTGCCCACTTCTCATCATCCATTAAGTGGAACTTCCAGTTTCCCAACAGGGGAAATCCAACCTGATAATAATCTTCATAGCTGTAGATGCCCACGTTATACTGCCCAACGATACCACCTTCGCCACCTTCGTCATACACTCTTACAGCGATAACGTTCTTCTTGCCTTTGATAAGATAACTAGTGGGAATTGGATAAGTTCTCTTTACGCTGTAGGCTGTGAAATAATCAGGAGGAAATCCTCCCGTTCCACCGACAAGCCGGCCGTTGACATACACCTGGTCTACGTCGTCGATCCTTCCCCGTTCAAGGTATAACGGCTCGTTCTCAGTAAAATCAATTTCAAACGTAGTCCGGTACCAGGCGTACCCATTGTATCTTCTGAATCCTTCTGTTTGCCATGCTGCCGGGACATATATGCGTTCCCAGTCGGAATCATTGTAATTAGGTTTTGCAAAGCTCATGTTATCGCCAAGCGTAAACTTCCACGAGCCACGCAGGTTTACTTTGCGACTGCCTCCGCTGCAGGAGCCTGTAAGTGTCATTGTGAAGACACAAACCATCAGTATCGTGAAGAACCTTCCGAGGGTGTTTGTATTGATGTTCATGATTAGTGATGATTGATTGACAATGTAAATATACTCTCCGTGAAAAAAATAGATGTCACGGCTGGGTAATCAATTGTAAAAAGTTGTCATTTCAATTGCCACGAACTTCAGTTCGTGGATTCATTACAAGCAACAGCCTTGGCTTTAGCCCAAGCGATCACACAATGAAATGGATAGTTTTTTCTGGGGCTAAAGCCCTAAATCATCCTCAACTTCAGTCCACGAGCTAAAGCTCGTGGCAATTGATGAATATTGTCTTGGCTACGTCATAACCAATTTTTCCACGCCCCCACGGTGTCTAACGCTGGATGACGGAGCGAAGGGAGAATGTCCAACGCCCAATTTACAATGTCGAATGAAGTAGTGCTAACGGATCAGTTTGTAGCCGGTACCATGAACGGTGATGATGATCTTGGGATCATTCGCATCTTCTTCGATCTTCTGACGGAGTTTAACAATAAAATTATCAACGGTCCTGGTGGTGGGAGCTTCATCATAACCCCAAACCTGTTGGAGCAGATCGTGTCTCGTTACGATTTCATTCTTACGCTGAAGTAAATAATTCAATATCTCGTATTCCTTATGAGACATCCGAACGGGGCCCGCCGCGTTTTCAGAAGTATACGATTCAAAATTAACCGACAACTTTCCGATGGTTGTAGATGCTCCCGGAGTTTTAAGTTCGCCACGACGCAATATTGCCTTTATTCGTGCCAACAACTCACGCAGTCCAAACGGCTTTGTGACATAGTCGTCAGCGCCGAGCTCGAGACCCAATACTTTATCCAATTCCTCGCTCTTCGCAGTTAGCAATAGAATTGGTGTGGTGATGCCCTTTTCGCGAACCTTCTTGCAGACATCAAGGCCCGACATTCCTGGCATCATGACATCAAGCAGGATAATATGATAGGTATTTTTCAATATCAAATTCAAACCGTCTATGCCGTTATCGCCGAGATCTACAGCATAACCTTCGAACTCGAGGTTGTCTTTTAATCCGAGTCTCATGTTAGGTTCGTCGTCTACTACGAGGATCTTATATTGCATGACTTTCTTCTTTTAGTACGGGAAATTTCAGGCGGAAGGTGCTTCCTTTGCCGGGTGAGCTCTCAACAGTAACCTGACCGTGATGAGCTTCCATTATTTTCTTTACAAGTGTAAGTCCGAGTCCAGAACCTTTGGTAGTGTGTACATCGCCGGTAGGGGCGCGGAAGAACTGTTCAAATATTTCACCCTGGTGCTTTTTTGCGATCCCAATTCCATGGTCTGTCACGTCGATGTATCTAAAATTAAAATCGCGCCCTGTTTTAACGGTGATATGTTTTTTATCGTGACTGTACTTGATGGCATTATCAAGCAAGTTAATGATCGCTTCCGAAATTGATTCGCGATCACCCTGAATAAGTCCTAGATCTTCAGAGGGTTCAAACATAAGCGTAAATCCCTTGTCCTTTACATGATGAAAATAAGTCGCCTGGATTTCACTATAGAGAGCATTAAGTTGTATGGGCTCAAAGTTGAATCTTTTCTTACTCGCTTCAAGTTGTGAAAAGTTCAATATACGGTTGACAATACGCGATAGCCGCGACGTCTCCTTGCTGATTATACTGTAATATTCTTTTTTCTTTTCTTCAGACGTTACTCGTCCCTGTTCCAACGTTTCGGCAAACATCCCTATGAGGGACAACGGTGTTCTTATCTCGTGTGATACATTCGAAACAAATTCAGATTTGGACTGCGATAGTTGAATCTCCCGGCGGATGTTCCTGTAGAGGAAAAGTATTCCCGCTCCGAACACGAAGATCAACAAGATCAGGATCGTCACTGTAGTAGTCGTTCGACTTCTTACAAGATCGCCCAGTGTTGCACCTTTAAGTGAAATTCCAAGGTAATATCCTGGCAGGACCCAAAAATCTCTTTTCTGAACCTGTCCCTTGAATGTCGTCATCGACTCTGCCGTCGAAGTTTGATTTTCGACATCAGTGGAATAGATCAAAGAGTCATTCTTCACTCTAAATGCCGAAATGATGAATTTATCCTGCGAAATTCCCTGCATCTTGGGCCCAACTGTATTTTGAATAAAGGAAGGAAGGTCGAGAATAATACCACCTATCTTATAGTTGTGGGGATTTTCATCCAGCACAAAGAGTACGGGCATTCCGTTGTCTTCTATGCTGATGTCGATCGCTTCCATTTTCCGGAATCCGGCTTCTTCATATTCAACGAGTTTGTCGATACGATCCCGTTCGGCACGAACCAGGCCGTCCATAACGCTACGTATAGCATCAGTGGATTCATTTTCTTCATTCAATGCATAGAGTGTCGAATTGGATTTCAAATCAGAAAAATAGACGTAACGAACCACGTCAGTCTGGTTCAAAATTGACTTGAGACGTTCGCTATCAGACAAACTATCGCCGGCGGATTCGCGGGTTGCCAGGCGAATCCGATTGGCCCAGCTACTGATGATGTCGTCTGAATACTGATTTACGGAGTATAAGATCGCGTCGAGTTGGTTTTCGTATGTCTCCCGGATAATCGCTTCATTCTTATTCAACAGGTCCAGCTCGTAGATCACCAGCGCAACCGGAAGCAGTGCGATCAGAATAAAGACGAGGGTGATCTTTTTAAGCGGGTTACGCATTGTTACCGATACTCACTTGAAAGGTATAGAAAAAAATCCCATTGGAATTCAGTCATAGAGGTCTTCGATATGAGTCCGTTGTAGTGGCTGCGATTGTGTGCTGTTGTGTGGGCATGGGGCGAGGGTTTGATTTACCGCAGTGACGCAATGTACGCGGAGTTACGCAGGGATTTCCCTGCGAAACCTTGCGCTCCTGGCGCCTCAGCGGTGAAAAAGGTTTTCATGCACACTCTTAGAAACGAAGATGTCGGATTTTAGTTAAGGCTGGACTTTTCAGGATAGCGGGCCGTAAACTGACGGTAAAAGTTTTTTATATCGGCGAGATCCTTTTGATAGTCACCTGTTGGATAGAACAGCTCTCCAAAGCCAGCTGTCTTTTTGCCGTAGTCAAGGTAGCCCAGCACGATCGGGACCTTTGCTCCCAATGCAGTATAGTAAAACCCTGACTTCCATTCCTTCACATAACTTCGTGTTCCTTCTGCAGGAATCAGCAATATCAATGAACTACTATTATCAAACATACTGATCATCATGTCGACCATGTTGGTATGCTTGGAGCGATCAACAGCAATTCCACCCATAGCCCGCATCAATATCCCCAGCGGAAATTTGAAGAGGCTTTTTTTTGCCAGGAACCTGACGTTCACTCCCGAAGCGTAAAGCGTCGCGAGTGCAATTGGAAAATCCATATTGCTGGTGTGCGGAGCTCCTACGAGCACACCCTTTTTAACAGACGGATCAAGGAAACTTCCTGTTTTCCAGCCGATGAGCTTCAGATAGAATTTACTGAGCCACTTCATATGTAAGGCTATGCGCGCTTTCCTTCAATGGCAAGCTTTGGAATCGGTTTCGAACCTTTGACTGCGAGTAGAGTAAGTATGACAGAAAGGAAAAGCGACCCTGACATAAAAATGTATGATGCACCGAAACCACCGGTAGACGAATTGAGGTAACCCACAATGTAAGCGCCTACAAATGATCCCAACGCGCCAAAACTGTTGATAATTGCCATTGCGCCAGGAGCAACATTGTGCGGAAGTACTTCGGGAATTATTGCAAAGAATGGTCCATAGGGAGCATACATCGCCGCGCCCGCGATAGTTAGCAATATAAATGATAGCCAGAAGTTGTCGGGGCCAATCAAATAAGAGCAGTAAAAGGCTATCGCGCCAACAAGCAAGAGAGGCCAGACAAATATCTTTCGATTGAGAGTTTTGTCAGAATAGTAGGATGCCGTAAACATTCCAATTATAGCGAACACATAAGGCAAAGCAGATAGCCATCCAGTTGTTACAATGTCCATGTTTGGAGCGGCCTTGATGATCGAGGGCAGCCACATTACAAATCCATATACACCGATGCTCCACAACGCATATTGCAGGCAGAGTAACACCACGACGCGGGATCTGAAAGCTTCACCGTAATTCTTCACCGGCTTTATCCCTTGCTGCTCCTGTTTCAATTTGTCGTCGAGAGCGCGCTTCTCGT
>DATHIE010000872.1:0-5619 GCA_035316905.1 Chryseolinea sp.
CGATTGTATATGTAGCGGGTGCCGGCCCCGTTGGACTAGCATGTGCGGCGTCCTGTCATTTATTGGGAGCGGCTTGCGTTATAGTCGGCGATATGATTCCGGAAAGATTAGCCCAGGCAAAAAGTTTTGGTTGTGAAGTAATTGATCTTCGAAAAGATGCTTCGCTCCCGGATCAGATTGCAGCCATTGTCGGAGAGCCTGAAGTGGATGCTGCGATTGACTGCGTTGGATTTGAAGCACGTGGTCATGGTCATAATTGCGGACACGAACATCCCGCAACCGTCTTGAATTCTGTCATGGATGTAACCCGGGCTGGCGGCGCCATCGGTATTCCAGGTTTATATGTTACCGGAGATCCAGGCGCTGTTGATGACGCTGCAAAAATTGGAATGCTTCAGATCAGAATAGGATTGGGCTGGGCGAAGTCGCATTCATTCTTTACTGGTCAGTGTCCTGTGATGAAATACCACCGGCAGTTGATGCAAGCCATTTTGTATGACAAAATACAAATCGCAAAGGCAGTTAATGTTGATGTCATCCGCCTGGACGATGCACCGAAAGGTTACAAGGATTTTGATAAAGGTGCTGCCAAGAAATTTGTGCTTGATCCGCATGGCATGATCCCAGCATAACCCTTGTGGACTTACGGTGTTTTCTCAATTTTAACAACGCAATACAAAAATAGATTGGGCAGGACTGGTGAGTGATTATAATGGTGTCCGGGACAAAATTGAAAGAGTGCTTCCAATGGTGGGCAAAATTCAATTCACAAGATAGCGGGCTTTGATATAAACCGTCATTCCTTTTGCATCTTTATATGATTCGCTTTCGCGTGCCTTCTCAACGAGGGCAAGTCTGCATCGCTCTGCCTTGTCGGCAATCTCCTGTTCAAGCATATCACGTTGGATGTTTTTCTCCGCTATGGCAGCGTTCTCGATTGAATCCGTTTTAACTTTTTCTATAGCAGCTGCTTCTTTCGCCGTGGCCTCTTTAGATTTGAAATTACATCCCTGGATGAGGGTAACGGAAAGTAGCAGCACAAATGCTTTCGAACTGAGTTTCATAACGTTTTGATTAGGTTTCAGTGATGAGGATGCAATTACATCACCAATAAAAAAGGTGCCCAAGGGAGGCTATTTGGCGGGAGTTAAGGGGAGTTGAGAAAAGCACGGGATGATTTTCCCCACTATCGGTCACTGAGTGGGCAAGCAACTGGAATGGGCAAAGAATTGTCAACGAGCAAAGCCACTTTTCGCAAGTAAGTCATCGGGGAGAACCCAGAGATGGTAAAAACCTATATGACATTTAAAGAAAAGGATTTGAGATTTTGGAGTTTCTTTGGACGAAAGCAGGGAACATTGGATTCAAGCCCTTGAGAGTGACGGTCTAGTTTGGCCAAACGTTGGAAGATCATTCGTACAAACGTCACTTTAGTTAGGTGTGCCGGGGTGGTTCGTCAAATATCGTAGGTATCGAGGCGATATTTTCTTACTGCGAATTGCTACATCTCGTAAAGAATAACGAGTTGAAAGTAAGACCGGAAGTTTTCGACTACCCTAAAGCGTAAGCAATAAGGTAATCTCAAACCGCCGGACTAACCTCAACTAAATATTGGAATGCTATTAAAGAAGTTCAAACTTGATAGGTAGACTGTAGGCTGCATCTACGGTTTTTCCTTTGTGTTTTGCAGGCTTCCAATTAGGCATGGAGTTCACAACGCGCACCGATTCATTTTTCAATAGCTGGTTTACATCGTCGTTTACCGCGTCATTGGCGTCAACATCTTTCACCTTGCCTGTTTTGTCTACCACAAAGTCGACGAAGACCGTTCCCTCTTCTCCGTTATCTTTTGCGTCGTCGGGATATTTAAGGTTATCTCTTAAATATTTCATCATTTCTGTATCACCACCGCCATAAACTGGCATCTCATCGGCTTTGATATAAACCGTCTTTCCTTTTGCATCTTTATATGATTCGCCTTTGCTTGCCCTTTCAACGACCGCAAGTCTGCGTCGCTCTGCCTTGTCGGCAATCTCCTTTTCAAGCTTATCTCGTTTGATGTTTTTCTCCGCTATGGCAGCGTTCTCGATTGAATCCGTTTTGACTTTTTCAATAGCGGCTGCTTCTTCCGCCTTTTGCTCTTTCGTTTTAAAATCACATCCCTGCATGAGGGCAACGGAAAAAAGTAGCACTAATGCTTGCGAACTGAGTTTCATAATGTTTTTGATTAGGTTTTAGTGCTGAGGGTGCAATTATATCACCAATAAAAAAGGTGCCTAAGGGAGGCTATTTGGCGGGAGTTAATGGGAGTTGAGAAAAGCACGGGATGATTTTCCCCACTAACGGTCACTGTGGGCAGGCAACTGGAATGCGGCAAAGATTCCGGCTATCGGTTAAAAGAGCGAGCCCCAAGCATTCAATCTTCCATTCCTAAAGCCTTCAACAACTTTGCTTCCGTTAGTGGCTTGAGCACATATAGATTTATTCCTTTTTCTTTAACGGCACGCAAATCCGCGGAGCTGCTGGAAGAAGAAACAATAATGACGATGACTTTCTCCTTACCTGGCAGTTCCAGTTCTTTTAATTTGTCAATGAAAGCAAGCCCGTTCATGATCGGCATGTTCAGATCAAGTAAAATAATATCTGGAAGTGGTTTTCTTTGTTCAGCGTATCCACTCAGCAAGGCAATGGCCGCATGTCCGTTGCTGGCAGAATGAACTTCACGAACGCGCTGGATTCTCTCCAGGACTTTCTTATGAATGAGCGTGTCAATCTCGTTATCGTCAACAATAAGTACAGATTTCATTATTCAAGTTTAAGCAAAACGTAGCGCTAAATGCTGACTAAAGGGAAGTTTCGATGCTCGCGAGCATAGAATTTCAATTTTGCGCCCGATTAGATTCAATTATCTACGATCTTCTGAAGTTGTGGTAAGACATTCTTCACAGGCGACACGCATACCCACGATTAACGCATAGTGATTGACGCTTCCTCCGAGTTATTCCATGAGCCACATTCTTTTTTCCTCACCCCTCATTCTCTCATATCCGTCTTAGCCAAAAAAAAATAGTAGAACTATCGAGATCCGGTCAGGGGCCTACCATCGTAGGTCCGACTAAAGAATTCTTTTTAACTATTCACAATTAAATATTATTGATGCTATGTTGAAACCTCTATTTAATGTTAAGCTGCTGGTTGCGTTACTGGCGGTTGGAACTTTTTGCCTTGTATCAGTGCAAGTGCAATATCTAGACGCCTCTAGTCACCGGGAAGCACCGATGATTGCGAATGACCCTTTGGCGGACAATACAGATGTGTATGCGTTCCGGATCCCTAATAATCCGGATAACATTGCGATTATTGCTAATTACATTCCTGGTCAACTTCCGGAAGGAGGACCAAACTATTACACGTTTGGGGAAAATGTTCTCTACGAAATTCACATTAAGAACGACCCGGCTACAAAAGGCGATGATATAATTTATCGCTTCACCTTTAAGCAGGTCAATGAAGATCCCACCACGTTCTTCAACATCCGTTTGAAAAAACAAAATCCGAAAACAACTTTTACCTGCCAAAGAAGCATGGATGGCGGGAAGAAATTCGAAACGATTATTTCAAATGGAACGGTTCCTCCTTACAATATTGGTCCAAGATCCATCGAGAGCCAAGTAGGATTGGGTAGCAATTATGATGCATTCATGAGGAATGGAATAACTAAGGCCACTACTGGTGAATTTGTTTTTTGTGGCCCCGTGGATGATCCGTTCTTTGTGGACCTCGGAGGAATTTTTGATTTAGGAAATATCAGGCCTGGCTCAGCAAGAGATGGTCTTGCAAGAAAAAATGTTCATACCATCGCCCTCAGTGTTCCTATAGAGACATTACAAAAAGATAATAAGAATGTTTCCAAGGCAAATGG
The DNA here is from genome assembly GCA_035316905.1 of Chryseolinea sp. Taxonomy (GTDB): domain Bacteria; phylum Bacteroidota; class Bacteroidia; order Cytophagales; family Cyclobacteriaceae; genus Chryseolinea. The sequence goes on from DATHIE010000872.1 coordinate 3,923, forward strand.
AATTTTGGATAGCGACTATGTGATCGGTGTTTGGGCATCCGCCAGCAGACGCAGAATACGCGTGTTCGATATCACGGGAAAAGAGCAACAGCTCGGTGACTGGGTTCAGGTTTCCAGACTCGGCATGCCTTTGACTAACGAAGTGGTTATGCCTATCCGGCAGAAGGATTACTGGAACTCTTTGAAGCCTTACAACGAGGACAAGAATCTTGAGAAATATTTCACCAATCCCGAGCTCGCCCTTTACATGGATGATAGCCAATTCGGGCCGGCGGTTCCTGGTTTTGCAGCGTTACGGATACAACGCAATTCACTGCAGCAGTTCGATTTTGGAAATGGTAAAGACGGACTGGCAGGGCTGCTTGGAAATCCGGCTACGAGAGGAACTGCTTTTGCGGAAGCACTCTTTGGCAATTTTCTGTTGAGAAAAGGTCAACCAAGGTCTGCTGATATTTTGCCAATCTTCTTAACAGGTGTTCCAAATCTTCCGCCTTATCAGCTTGCTACTGGGAAGTCGGGAAACCCGTTAGCCAAAGGAAAGCCGTTTGTGAATAATTTCTTACCAACGTTTGGAGATATGTTACGGCTGAACATGGCAGTGCCTCCAACGGGCCGCGACAATCCTGATTTCAGTTCGCTTGGTTTAGTTCAGGCTGCCGTTTTAGGATTAACAGATCCGAGATTCAATACAAGCACAGGCATACAAAACATCCCGAACATGGATGGATTTCCAAATGGCAGAAGGCTTGAAGACGATGTTACGCGAATTGAATTACAAGCCGTTTCCGGTGTTGTACTGGCTGCTATCGGTTTGTGGTATGATGATTACCCGGCAGGTTCTCCTAACCCAGTGACCACCGACCTGCTTGATGTACTTACATTCACTACAGGTGTGGAGGCTAATGATACGACGTTTAAGGCCGAATTCCCCTACGAGCAGACGCCATGGAGAGGATTTGATTTTTCGAATCCCGCCGGCGGCATAGCTCCGATGGTTGCTACTGCTGTGAATGGAAGAATGAGCGACCAATCACTAAAGAATCTATCGGCTCCCTCCGAATCGTTTATGGTAACAGTGTTTCCGAATCCAACCACTGATGTGGTGAATTTCAAATACACGCTTCCTGAAAATTCGAAGGTGACCATCAAAATTTTTGATAAGAATGGATCAGTAGTAGGCACTCCATTAAATCAATCTGCTAAAGAAGCAGGGACGCACGAACTTTCCGTGAACGTGAGTAACTACCTGAAAGGAACTTACTATGCCATTGTGGAAGATGGGTTCGACAACAAGGAGTCCGTCAAAATCCTTGTTCAATAGTGAGTTATACATAACCAATAAAGGCTTCCCGTAATAGGGAAGCCTTTCATAAACTAAGATTTATGCGACAGTTAAATGTAGTAGTGAAGGGTAGTCTTCGAAGAAGTGAATGTCGAATGTCCAATGTCGAATGTCGAATGACGATAGAGGTATTTGTGAAAGGAATATACACATTGGTAGTGATTGCGTTTCTATTCATCTCGTGTGAAAATAGAAAGGAGAGCAAACTCGATCTCCTGGATCGCAAAGGACCAATTTCTACGACGAGTGAATGGATAAATGCGAAAGCTGCCATTCAAACGTTACAAAATGATATCCGAAAGAAACCAACGGATCAAAAGAAAAAGCTACTGCTGGCATTTGCCTACATGCAACA
>DATHIE010000873.1:0-5832 GCA_035316905.1 Chryseolinea sp.
AAGATGGTGTGATCATGATTACCACGAAATCGAGGGGACAAGGGAAGGGTATCGGTGTTACGTACAATTTAAACTACACCAACGATCAGCCACTTGATTTTACAGATTATCAATATGAATACGGTCAAGGCGAGCAGGGCATTCGTCCAACAACACCCAATCCAACATCCGGGCAATGGTCCTTTGGAGAGAAATTTCAACCGGGTATGCGCCAGGTGTTATATAATGGACTTGACGTGCCTTATGAGCCCGTACATGACAGAATTGACAAGTTTTTCAGGAATGGTGAAAACATGACGAATACTATCACGCTGTCAACCAATGGTGAGAAGGGAGGATTGAATTTGTCAATGGCCAATATGGAAAGCAAGGGTATCGTGCCCAACAATACCTTTACTCGTAATACTATAAACCTTGGCTTTACCCACGATTTAAATGACAAATTTAGCTTTAAGGGTAACATCAACTACTCCTACGAATACAATAAGAATCCACCGAACGTAGCAAACCAGGACAATTCGATACCCACCTCCCTGTATAATCTTGCGAATTCAATGCCGTTGGAGGTATTGGATGAGAACAAGTACAACGCACAGGGAAATGAATACATCTACTCCCGTTTTATGAATCGCACGAATCCGTATTGGACTATGGCTGAGCAGTTTCAGAACATTCGCCGCGATCGGATTTTTGGAAATGTCGCGATCAAATACAATATTCTTCCATGGTTGTTTGTTCAGGGGCGCATTGGCCAGGATTATTGGTCACGCGATCAAGACTATAACAATTTCCCCACCGGTCATGCGTCAAGAGCAGCGGCGCCTCCGGGATTTGTTAACGGGGTCTACACGCAGGAGGCCCGTCGCTTCCGCGAACTCAATACTGATTTCTTAATCTCAGCAACACGCGAATTTGGCAATTTTGGAGTGAATGCAACGTTCGGCGGCAATCATATGCAGAGACGTTCTGATCTTAACAGTGTTCAGGTAACGGATTTCGTTGTTCGGGACCTCTATACTGTACAAAATGGAAGAGCGAAAGATCCACTTTATTCTCTTACCGAACGTGCTGTTAACTCACTCTACGGATCCGCCGAAATTTCTTTCAAGAAATTCCTGTATTTGAACGGTACGATACGTAACGACTGGTTCTCGACGTTGTCAGCAGCTAACCGGAGCATTATATATCCTTCTGTTTCGGCGAGCTACATATTTACCGAATCTATGGGTACGCCTCCCAGCTGGCTGACATTTGGAAAAATACGGGCTGCATATGCCGAGGTGGGTAGTGATACTGATGTGCCGGAGTATTCCAATGTGCTGTTTTATGGAATTAATAGCAACCTGGTCGCTGGTCAACCGGCCGGTGGTCCGAATGGAACAACATTACCCAACCCCGATTTAAGGCCTATGCGCGTGTCGGAGACGGAAGTTGGCTTTGATCTGAAGATGTTTAAAGGGAGAGTTGGGCTTGATGTTGCCCTCTATGAAAAAATGACCACAGATCAAATAGTCCAGGCCCAGATATCTGATGCATCGGGTTTTGTGGATACACGGATCAATAGTGGCAAGAGTCGCAACCAGGGTATCGAGATGCTTCTTACATTGGTACCGATAGAAAGTGAGAATTTCACATGGGAGTTTACGTTCAACGGGGCGTATAACAAGACCAAGGTGATGAGTTTATTAACAGATGTACCAGGCGAACGAATCACGGTAGGGACACACGTCTTTAATGGTGAACTTCGGCAGATCGTTGGACAAGAGATGGGGCAAATCGCCGGCTTTGGTTACCGCAGGGAATTTTTGGAAGACGGACACTACTCCGGTCGCATTGTCTACGGAGCTAATGGAATCGCGTTGAGGACAGCCGACCTCATCACCTTTGGTAGTGCTTTACCAAATTGGGTCGGTGGATTTAACAATGCTTTCAATTTCAAGGGCATTACCCTCTCATTCTTAATTGATTTTAAGTTGGGTAATACGATGTTATCAGGAACAAACTTTAACGCTGTTCGCCATGGACTCCATAAGATGACACTAGAAGGCCGGGAAGGCGGCATGGTCGGGGATGGCGTTAATGTAAACGGAGAAGTGAATACCGCTGTAGCCCCGGTTCAATCATTCTGGGAAGTAGTGCGTTCACAGGCGCTAATTGAGCCCGTCGTTTATAACGGTGGGTATTGGAAGCTACGCCAAATTACCATGGGTTATGACTTCACGAAGTTTCTACCTGATGACTTCCCCATCAAACAAGTTCGTTTGAACCTGGTTGCTAATAACGTGCTTATGTTGAAAAAATGGGTAGACAATATAGACCCTGAAACATTTGGATATAGTTCGGATAACCTTGTAGGTATGGAATCTACCGGACTGCCGTCGACTAGAAGCATTGGGTTCAATCTGAATGTCAAATTTTAATCAATGAAAATCATGAAAAAGATATTCAACTATCGTTTTGTTGTTGTATTGCTCGTCTTTAGCGTTGCGTGTGATAACGATTTTGATGAGCTTAATACAAATAAGACAGCCGCTACAGCGATCGATCCGGCATTTCAGATGAATACCGCGACCCTCAATTCATCGTTGCAGGCCCTCATCTTCGAGATTGGAATTGTTCAGCAAATAATTTCCCCGAACTCAGGCGTATTGACTGGCGCTAACTATAATCAGGACAATCGCGCCACGACAGATGACAACTGGCAGGGATATTATCGGAACGTGATCAAAAACACTCGTGATGTAATGGCACTCACAGAGGAACTTCCTGACCGGGCTAATTTGAGAAACATGGCACGCATACTACAAGCGCATGCGTTCATGGTATTGACGGATAGCTACGGAGATATTCCTTATTCTGAAGGTGGCTTGGGTTACACGGAACAAATAAACTTCCCGGTGTATGAGTCACAAGAACAAATTTATCCGATGATCATTCAGGAATTGACTGAAGCCACGGGGGCGCTAGATGCGGCAGGAAAAATTGAAACGGCAGAAATTTTGTATAACGGAGATATTGCAAAGTGGAAGAAGTTTGGATACTCACTGCTATTGAGAGCCGGCATGAGGCTCAGTAAAGCGAACCAGACGCTTGCGGCGTCTACGGTAAGCGCTGCATTCCAGGGAGGTGTAATAGTCACCAACGCAGACAATGCTGTGATGAAGCACGACCAAAACTATCAAAACCCTATTGGTGGCACACTGAACTCTACCGAAGCTGCCAACTTCTATCTGGCAGCTCCCTTTGTTAATTATTTGAAAAGTACCAGTGATCCTCGCTTATCGGCGATTGCCGTAAGATACGTCGGCGCGAAATCAGGCCCAGAGCAAACAATTGCAAATCAGTCCTACGATCCAGCGCTCCAGGTAGGCATGCCGATGGGCGTCGACAATCCGGGCGCCGTCAAAGCGGCAGCAGACTTAGGACTCGCTAGCTTCTATGATTTTAGTCAAGCAGATAGAAGAAGGTTGACAAAATTGTCTGCACAGTATTTCTTTGTGACAGCAGCTCAAACGAACTTGTTGCTCGCTGAAGCGCGCGAGCGTGGATGGATTACAACCGGAACTGTCGGTCAATACTACAATGCCGGCGTAACTGCCCATATGGAACAGTTAGGTACCGTCGACCCACTTGCAGCAGTACCTGCCGCATCTATTTCAAACTACCTTGCTGCTAACCCGTTTGATCCAGCCAAGGCGTTGGAGCAGATCAATACGCAATATTGGGTAGCCTCCTTCCTCAATGGACCCGAAGCATTCGCCAACTTCCGCCGAAGTGGTTTCCCGGCTTTAGCTCCGAATCCTTATCCTGGCAGGGAAGTCACCTTTATATCACGCCTTACATATCCGAACTCGGAGATTTCCGTCAATACGGAAAACGTAAACGCAGCAATTGCTAACATGGGGCCAGATAAATTGGACACAAAGGTCTGGTGGGACAAATAGATTTGAAATTGAACCCGGGAGACCGGGTTCAATCTTTAGTTTCAGGCGAAGCTGATTAAGAAATAAAGCAAGAAGGTATATGAACTTGAAAACATGCCTTTACCTATTGTTGCTATTGGTCACTTTCAAGGGACTTGCGCAGCAGATATCAAAAGAGGAGCTGATCTTTTTGACACCTGAATGGAAGGGCGATCGTTTTGCAGATGGTCGTCCCAAAGTTCCCGATGCTATCCTTAAACGGATGAAACTGGTAACGCTCGAGGAAGCATGGGCAGTGTTGAAAAGTGCAAACTACAAACATTCTTATGACGATGGTTGGATGTGTATTAATCCGGATAGCGTACTGGTCGGGCGAGCTCTTACTGCTACGTTTATGCCTGGCAGGCCAGACGTTCAACGCGTCATCGATAAGAAGGGACATGAGAAAGATGGCCGCATTAAATCCCAGAACTCGTGGCCCATCGACATGTTGGTAAAAGGTGATGTTTATGTTGTCGATCAATTTGGCGCACACGAAGACGGACCTACTATCGGTGATAATCTTGGTAATTCAATTTTCGCGAAGTCTGGCAATGGAATTGTATATGACGGCGCCTTGCGCGATATAAACGGGTTGAAAGAAATCAAATCGTTCACGTCATTCTTCAGAACTTATCATCCCTCTCATCATTTGAACAATCCGGATGGAGAATTAAACACAACATTGGTTGCAATAAACCGACCCACTCGAATCGGCAAGGCAATGGTATTACCAGGGGATGTTGTGTTGGGACGTGATGGCGGCGTGATTTTTATTCCTCCGCATCTGGCAGAACAGGTAGTTAAAACTTCCGAGATCGTTCGACTAAGAGATATGTTTGGACATCAGCGACTCCGCGAGCAAAAGTACACGCCTGGCCAGATTGACTCGAGATGGTCTGACGAAATAGAAAAAGATTTCTCCAGCTGGCTCAATGCTCACATTAATGAGCTTCCCGTACCCAAAGAACAAATACAAGAGTATCTGAAAAACCGTACCTGGTGAGTTTGAAGATTTTCATTTCCTAGCTTATGACAACAACCACACAATCAAGACGATCATTTATGACAAAAAGTGCGATCACGGCCGCACTAAGTCTTACTGCATTTTCTGATTTTGGAAAAGGACTGGAGCAAGCAGTTGATCGATCTCCATCATTGTCAAACCCAAGTGATCTTAAGATCACCGACATCAAGTGTGGATATATTCGAAACGGGCATAGCCTATTCGTTAAAGTTCACACCAATCAAGGGATTTGGGGATGCGGAGAAGGTGTGGATGCGACACCAGGAACTTATCATTTGGTCAAGATGATGGGAGAGCGTATCAAAGGAAAAAGTCCATTAAATGTTCATCGACTATTTGAAGATGTCCGACGGTCGGGTTTCTTTGAGGGTGCACAATCAGGTATGTACATATCAGTGCTCACAGCGATCGGGACCGCGCTGTGGGATTTGACCGGTAAAGCCCTCAATCTCCCAGTGTACCAATTATTGGGTGGAAAATTCAGAGACAAGATTCGTGTCTACTGCGACACTGCTTTGTATCAATCAAAATTACCAACACCACAGGAGTTTGCTGAAGCCGCGACTAACGCGAAGAAAATGGGTTTTAATGCAATCAAGTTTGATCTTGATCAGCGCGATGATCCAAACAAGTACGATCTGTACAATTGGACGGCGAGTCCTGGAGAATTGCAAAGAATGTATGATCAGATTGCTGCGGCCCGTCAGGCCGTCGGTCCGATGATCGATATATGTGTCGATATGCATGGAAGGTACGATGCGCCAACGGCCCATCAGGTGGCGAAACGTCTTGAACCGCTGAACCTGATGTGGCTTGAAGAACCAATACCGGCCGAAAACGCAG
>DATHIE010000874.1:0-7720 GCA_035316905.1 Chryseolinea sp.
ATCCGCAATACAAAACGGCACCTGCAAGAGCTTTGCGAGCGTACGTGCCAGGTAGGTTTTTCCAGTTCCCGTTTCGCCGGCCATGATGATGTTTGACTTTTCAATCATCACATCATTATCGAGCTTGCGCTGCATTAACCGCTTGTAATGGTTGTATACAGCCACGGACATGATCTTTTTCGCTTCATCCTGCCCGATCACGTATTCGTCGAGGAACTTCTTGATCTCCACGGGCTTGATCAGCTTAAAATTCGGCGAAAATCCAGCTTCAGTTTTGCTTTTTTTCTCTTCCCCGAGGATCTGGTTGGCTTGCGTCACGCATTTATCGCAAATATGGGCGTGTATACCTGAGATCATCAGGTCGACATCTTTCTTATTTCTGCCACAAAAGGAACAGGTAACTTCAGCCATACTTTTTAAGGTTAAATGGTTGCCGTAGCGCGTACAATTCCCAAAGATAGGGAATATTCAGCACATGGGATGACCCGGAAATTAGGGGTTTGGGGCTAAATTTTCTTGCGATCCAGGACTTCGTCGATCAATCCGTATTCTTTGGCCTCTGACGCTCTCATCCAGTAATCCCGATCTGAATCTTTTTCGATCTTTTCATACTTCATGCCGCTGTGCTTGGCCAATATGTTGTAAAGGTCTTTCTTGACTTCCAACGTTTGTTTCAGCGATATCTCCATATCTGAAGCCTGGCCCTGCATGCCACTCATTGGCTGGTGAATCATAATACGGGAATGGGGCAGTCCTGATCTTTTTTTCGATGCACCTGCAGTCAAAAGTACAGCTCCCATCGATGCGGCCAGCCCGGTACAAATTGTTGCTACATCGGGATTAACGTATTGCATGGTATCATAAATGCCTAGGCCAGCATACACCGAACCTCCTGGACTGTTTATGTACATGATAATATCTTTTTTCGGATCTGATGACTCAAGGAAAAGTAATTGTGCGGTAATGAGGTTGGCAATCTGATCGTCGATTCCCATTCCAAGGAATATAATACGATCTGAGATCAACCGGGTAAACACATCTATAGCACGAAAATTCCCAGGGCGTTCTTCAATAACGTATTGGGTCATGTCGTTGATCTTTTGAGAATAGCTATCAATCGTGTTACCACTCATGCCCATGTGTTGCACGGCATACTTTCTGAATTCATTGTTATAGTTCATATTTTAAAATTTACGATGCAATTTTTAACGGTAAGGAATTAAGTCAGGAGGAACATGACCTTTCGATAGAACAATCATAGCCATCCTGATGCTAAAATACAACCTTACAACCCTCATAAAACAAAAATGGTTTTAAGTTACCTTAAAACCATTGTCGTATATCCAGAAAATTTATTGTAAAAAATCGGCATTCGCACCTTAGTGCTTGTGTTCCTGAACAATTTTCTTAAACTCATCAACACTTACTTTCTTCTCCTGAACAGTGATCGTTTCGCGGATCAGTTTCAGTATCTTCTCTGCGCGAAGCTGGTTGTACAATCGCATGAAATTCTGCCCATTTTCATTTTGCAGATAATTGTCGGCGATACCGTCGAGTTTGTCACTCAACTGTGAAGCAAATGCTTGCCCTCCAAATTGAGATATGATCAAGTCTTTCGCTTTAGCGCGTACTTCGTCTGCCTCCACAGTGATCTTATTATCTTCCGCGATTTTGTTCTTGACGAGGTCCCACTTTAAGCCTCTTTTATAATCTTCAAATTCTTTTTCCAGCACCGAATCAGTCACCTGGCCCTGGCTTGAAGATTTTAACCACGTTTTCAGGAATTGTTCGGGAAGGTCAATCGAGGTGTTCGAAATAAAATAGTCCTCGATATGATGTTCCAGGAAATGGTCACTTTCACGTTTATAATTTTCTGAGATGGTCTCCTTGATCTTGGTCATGAACTCTTCTTCACTTTTAACCGCGTCCTTTCCGAAGACTTTGTCAAAAAGTTCCTGGTTCAATTCAGCTGGCTCAGTTCGGCTAATGGAGTTGATCTTGAAAATGTATTTTCCTTGTGCACCTTTCGCCTCTTCTGGAGATTGTCCAAGGAGTTGCCCCTTATGTTCATCGTCGGAGAAGATTTTTGCGATGTCAAATTCGATTTCTTCGTCTTTTTTCACCCCGATAAATTTCTTTTGTTCCTTCTTTTCGACTTTCTCGATCGGGACAAAGGCATGTTCTCTCTTAAAGTCGCCTTGAGCAGCGCGAAGCTCTCCAAAAAGGTTATCGTCGGAAACGCTTTCGTCAGGGTCGCTAACCACGCCAAAACGTTTCTTTAAATCAGAAAGGGTTTCTTGAAGGGCTTTCTCATCGACCTCGATAGGATACGATTTCACCTTCACCTTTGAAGAAAGATCATATTTGAAATCGTCGACCATACCGATCTGATATTCGAACTCAAAATTCTTCTGGGCATCCCAGTCGATGTTTTGCGCCTTTTCCTGATTGGGAATGGGCTCGCCAAGGATCTTCAGGTTATTTTCCTTTATATAATCAGAAAGCTGGTGTGAAAGGAGGTGATTTATTTCCTCTACCAGAATTGATTTTCCAAACATCTTCTTGATCACACCGGTCGGTACTTTGCCCTGCCGAAATCCTTTGATGGTGGCTTTGCGGGCGTAATCTTTTACTTTTTCTTCAACCTTAGGTTGATAATCCCCTTCGGTTAATTTAATTTTAATTAAACCTTCGGTGGTGTTTGTTTTGTTCAGTGTTATTTCCAAAGCTTAGACATTTGTTGTTTTACCAGATAAATCAAGAACCCTCAACGTCCGGTAATTCTACGAACATCGAGGGTTCAGTGCGGATGAAGGGACTCGAACCCCCACGCCTTTCGGCACCAGATCCTAAGTCTGGCACGGCTACCAATTACGCCACATCCGCAATCAATCTTTACCGGGCTATTCGTTTTACCGGCCGCTTGCTGCGTCTTCCGAAGCAATGCCGCCGACCCTCAAATTACGCCCCTTTCGTAAAAGGAGGGGCAAATTTATGGAATATTCACAAATAAGAAATAGTTTATTATTGTTATACGGAAAAACAAGCGCGTTCTTTTAAAACAGAATAAAAAAACTTTAAAAAACCATAATCAGCAATAAATGATGGTTATAGATGCGGAACTGGAGAAGAAAGAAATTATTGGTCGTTACAGGAGGTTACTGCGCAAGGCAAAGCCCATCTTAAAGGATGAAGATGCTAAACTGATAAAAAAAGCTTTTACTATCTCGTTGGAGGCGCACAAGGACATGCGCCGCAAATCAGGCGAACCATTTATTTTTCATCCACTCGCAGTCGCGGAAATATGCGTGGAAGAAATCGGCCTGGGAACCACTTCCATCATAGCAGCACTCATGCACGATGTCGTTGAAGACACCGATATCGAGTTAGCTGATATCGAAAGGATGTTCGGCAAGAAGATCACAAAGATCATCGACGGCCTTACGAAGATCCGGGGAGTTTTTGAGTACGGTACTTCGCAACAGGCGGAGAACTTTAGAAAGATGCTCTTTACGCTTTCGGAAGACGTGAGAGTTATTTTGATAAAGCTTGCCGACCGGCTGCACAACATGCGGACGCTGGACAGCATGCCACGCAACAAACAGCTAAAGGTCGCTAATGAAACCATCTACCTCTACGCTCCTCTCGCTCACCGTCTGGGATTGAATGCAATCAAAACAGAGCTTGAAGACCTTTATCTGCGTTTTACCGACCACAACGTCTATGATTCTATCGCCCGTGACATCGATGCTACACGTGCCACCAGAACAAAATTCATCAAACAGTTCATGGTTCCGATCAAGGATGAGCTGGATAAGCTAAAAATCGGTTATGAAATAAAAGGCCGACCCAAGTCGATCTATTCGATACGCAATAAGATGAAGAAGCAGAACATTCCGTTTGACGAAGTGTTCGACCTCTTTGCAATTCGAATTATTCTCGATACATCAATTGATCACGAGAAAGCGCTTTGCTGGCAGGTATATTCCATTGTTACAGATTATTATACTCCGAATCCCGACAGGCTTCGCGACTGGATCAGTACGCCGAAATCTAATGGGTACGAATCTCTTCATACCACCGTCATGGCAAAGAATGGACAGTGGGTGGAAGTGCAGATACGGAGTAAGCGCATGGACGAAATAGCGGAAAAGGGATATGCCGCTCACTGGAAATATAAAGACAGTAACAGTACTGCGGAATCCAACCTCGAGAAGTGGCTGGCGAGAGTAAGAGATTTGTTAGAACAGAATAATCACTCAGCGCTCGATTTTGTCGACGATTTCAGAGGTAATCTTTTCAGTGAAGAGGTATTCGTTTTTACTCCGAAGGGGGAATTGAAGACCCTGCCTTACGGCGCAACTGCCCTGGATTTTGCATTTGAAATCCATACTCAGGTTGGATCGAAGTGTATTGGTGCCAAGGTCAACAATAAACTGGTTCCCATAAATTATGTATTAAAGAATGGCGACCAGATCGAAATACTGACATCGCAGAAACAGAAGCCGCACGAGGATTGGCTCCGGTTTGTCGTGAGTTCCAAAGCAAAAGCGAGGATCAAGGATGAACTAAAGGAAGACAAACGAAATTCCGCGGAGGAAGGAAAAGAGATATTGCTGAGGAAGCTTAAGCAACTAAAAGAGGAGCCAACACAAGTATTAATGGAGCAGATGCGCGATTACTTTAAAGCGCCAGCGAATTTTGAGATGTACTACCGGGTTGGGCGCGGATTTATTACCGCTGCTGACATCAAGAAATTCGTTGAAAACAAACCTGCGATTCAGTTAAGACCGCGAATAACATTGCCGGATGGAAAGACCCTTGAGCAGTAACTCTCACATCTTAAGGCCCGTTACAACGACATCCTGCTTATCGGCGAGGATATGGATGTGGTTGATTATAAGTTGGCGAAATGCTGCACACCCATTCCCGGCGACGATGTGTTTGGATTTGTGTCGGTCAACGAAGGCATCAAAATTCATCGAACTAACTGCAAAAATGCTCCTGAACTCCTCTCACACCACGGTAACAGGGTGGTCAAGGCAAAGTGGACTTCCCAGCACGAAGTAGCGTTTCTTACCGGATTAAAGATTCTGGGTACAGATCGAGTCGGATTGATCAACGATGTCACGAAGATTATTTCAGAGGAACTCAAAGTGAATATGAGTTCAATGTCGATTCACACAGATTCCGGAATTTTCGAAGGTGAGATCATGCTTTATGTGAACGACACGCGGCACCTGGAGCAGCTGATTGAAAAGCTGAGGGGTGTCGAAGGAGTGGAAAAAGTCAGCCGTTTTGATTCAAAGGAGTAGGGAGTACGTAAATTCTTTTATCCTGTTATCTTTGCGCGTTAACTGAAATGGTACTCAACGCAAAAATTTACGAAGAAGTAAAGAAGATCTTTACGGCATACCTTGAAAACAAGGAGCTGAGAAAGACACCTGAGCGCTATGCGATCCTTGAGGAAATATATTCCAGGGATGGGCATTTTGACGTCGAGTCACTCTATATCAGTATGAAGAACAAGAATTATAGAGTGAGCCGCGCGACGGTTTACAACACGCTTGATCTTTTAGTGGAGTGTGATTTAGTGAGCAAGCACCAGTTCGGTAAAAACCTTGCGCAATACGAAAAATCGTACGGGTACAAGCAGCACGACCACTTAATATGCACTGAGTGTCATAAGGTGGTTGAATTTTGCGATCCGCGGATACAGAACATACAGAATACGGTGGAGGAGATCCTGCATTTCAATGTTATGCATCATTCATTAATATTGTACGCTTCGTGTACTCGTCAGAATTGCGAAAATAGAAAAGCCTCAAATTAATTTATGGTATGAACTTCAGTCATGAAATAAAGAACAATAAGCTCGTGTTAAGACTTGCCGGAGACCTGATTGGTGAAGATAACGGGGCTTCAGTAATAGAAGTGGTTGCCGACGCAATACAGAAGAAAGCGTTGATATGTATTGTTGATATTTCAGGTTTAAGATATATAAACAGTAGCGGGATTGGTGTTTTGATAACCATCTTGACGAAGTTTAGGAACAAGGGAGGCGAAGTATACCTGATGAAACCATCAGAAAGCGTTCAGAAGCTGCTCGTAATCACAAAGCTCAACGCGATTTTTCAAATCGTTCAATCAGAAGAAGAAGTATTAAAGTAATTAACATTCATGTCTAAGGTAGATGTACTATTGGGTCTTCAGTGGGGAGATGAAGGCAAAGGGAAGATAGTTGATGTAATGGCGCCCAAATACGATGTAGTGGCGCGGTTCCAGGGTGGTCCCAATGCGGGTCACACACTTGAGTTTGATGGTATCAAACATGTACTCCATCAGATCCCTTCAGGAATCTTCAGAGAGAAGACCAAGAATATCGTGGGCAATGGCGTTGTCCTCGACGCATTTGTTTTCCAGAACGAAATAGAAAAACTTCAGAAATATAATCTCAACGTCAGAGCTAATCTTTTTATTTCTAAGAAGGCAACGTTGATTTTGCCGACGCACCGGTTGTTGGATCAGGCGTATGAAAAGGCAAAGGGTGAGAACAAGATCGGCTCTACGCTGAAAGGCATCGGACCAACTTATCAGGACAAGATAGGCAGGCAGGGTTTAAGAGTCGGCGATATTTTGTCGGATAATTTCAAGGATAAATTCAAGAAACTGACAGACATACACTTCAATATCCTCAAAGACTATGATATTCAATACGACTGGAAGGAGTTGGAGGGCCAGTTCTTAGACGCTATTAATTTCCTGAAAGGATTTAGTCTGATTGAGAGCGAATATTTTCTTAATCAGGAACTGAAAGCGGGGGCGTCTATACTTGCAGAAGGAGCGCAAGGTGCTTTGCTTGATATTGATTTTGGAAGCTATCCATTCGTAACAAGTTCGAACACGGTGACCGCGGGAGCATGCACGGGATTAGGGATCGCGCCCAGACACATTGGCGAGGTGTTTGGTATATTCAAAGCATACAGCACGCGTGTGGGTAGCGGCCCATTTCCAACGGAGTTGGTAGACGACCAAGGAGAGTTAATGCGTAAGGAAGGAAAGGAATTTGGTTCCACGACAGGAAGACCGCGACGTTGCGGATGGATTGATGTGCCATCGTTGAAGTATTCGATAATGATCAATGGAGTTACTCAGTTGTTGATGATGAAGGCGGATGTGCTGAGCATTTTTCCTACGATCAAGGTGTGCACAAAATACCAGTTGAAGGACGGTACATTAACGGAGATGGTTCCTTATGAGCAGGTGAATGAAAAGATTACCCCTATTTACAAGGAATTTAAGGGATGGAACACGCCGCTGAATTTGAATGGGGTGTCGATAGAAAATTTGCCAGCTGAGCTTAACAACTATATAAAATTTCTGGAGGAGCAGCTTCATGTTCCAATTACGTTGGTTTCTACCGGTCCAGACCGCACGCAAACCGTTTACAGGCAGCTGAGCGTGGCGTAAATATTTTTAACCCAAACTTGCGCTGATATACCCAAAAGGATACCTTTGCATCCCCTTTTAGGAGAAGAGGGGAAAATCGTGCTGAATCGGGCATTTTGGGGTTTTTTCGATGTTGATTGAATTAATCCCCTGTTGATCTGCAAATGGCAGGTCAAAACGTTCTTTGAATAGATGAAACTTGATAGCGGACCTTGCGAGGAACTTCGATATGGAGTGAATTGCAAAAGATTCTCGTGAGGGAATGAATAAT
>DATHIE010000875.1:0-2597 GCA_035316905.1 Chryseolinea sp.
CCTTAACGGTTAACGGTCCCTAAACGGGAAGCTTTGCTTGGGGAACAGGCTCATCCAGTCCAATCTTTTCAATAACGAGATACTCGCGTTTTGAAAAGGACTGCATTGCGATCATTTCAGCTAAGAATCCAGTCACAAAAAGTTGTACGCCGATCACCACCGCAACTAGGGCGATATAGAATATAGGTTGATCGGTTATATCCCTTCTAACAGGAATATGGGAAAAGTATAACGCCTCGATCTTATCCCAGAAAATTTTAATTGTCAGTATAAATCCAATCACAAATGAAAGTGTACCCCAGGAGCCGAAGAAGTGCATGGGCTTTTGGCGGAACCTGCTAACAAATGTTACTGACAGCAGGTCGAGAAACCCATTGATAAAGCGTTCAAGGCCGAATTTAGTGTAACCATACTTGCGCTCTCTGTGCTCTACAACTTTTTCGGTGATCCTCGAAAATCCCGCCCACTTGGCGATAACGGGAATATAGCGATGCATCTCACCATAGACCGCTATGTTCTTCACAACTACCGATTGATACGCTTTGAGTCCGCAATTAAAATCGTGAAGCTTGATGCCCGACAGCATCCGCGTTATATAGTTAAAGAATCTGGAAGGAATAGTTTTTGACAAGGGATCGTGTCTTTTCTTCTTCCATCCCGAAACCAGATGGTATCCCTCCTTCGAAATCATCCGGTACAATTCAGGGATCTCGTCGGGACTGTCCTGTAAATCTGCATCCATGGTAATAACCACCTTTCCCGAAGCTGCTTTAAATCCGGTTTGCAATGCCGCCGATTTTCCGAAATTCCGGTTGAACCGAATTCCCTTTATTCGTGCGTTTGCTTCATTGATCGCCGTTATTTTACTCCAGGTTCCATCCGTACTTCCGTCATCGATGAAGATGATTTCATACGACAAGCCGTTCGTTTGCATTACACGACTTATCCACTGGCACAGTTCAGGGATCGATTCCTCTTCATCTTTTGCGGGTACTACGACGGATACTTCAATACTCATTCTTCAGACAAATGTTTCCGGCCTTGGCTTTTGTGTAAAAATAGTCACAATCAAGCCAATCACAATCATGCCCAAAACTCCGAAAAAAAGTCCAAAAAGTAATAGTGCTTCAGCATTTGTAAACATATCAACAAACTTCATTGCCATGTCAATTTGCTCATCGGATTGGCCCTTTTCCTCCATATCCCTGATCGCACCTTCTCTGATGGCCGTAATCATGCTTTGATCAACAAACTTGATATATATGTATGTGAACACGCTTCCGACAACAGACGAGATCAACCCTGACCAAAATGCAATTCCGATACCTTGTCCGTAATTCATGAAGCCATCGCCATTTTTCCGATAGTATAAATGGGCTAGTATCAAAATGGCGATAGCCATGGCTGTATTAACCCATCGACCAATCTTTAAGTACGTTTCCATATCCACAATAACAAAAACCAAAAAAAGGACAATCGAAATTATGCCCATAATTAAACCGTAACGAATACCCACCGATCTGGGTGTAACTGCTAGTGATGTTGAATTTTCTTCCATAGGATTTTATGTTTTAGGTTGTCTTCTTAAAATTACAGAAAGAATGATGTTGACAAAAAAACCGATGACCATACCGTGGACGAAATAGGTAATAGTCAGTTTTGAAATGTTAGTCGACGGAAGGGCCGCCAAATTACGCTCGTAGGCGTCTTTCCCTACCCGTTCAATTTCCTCTTTCGAAAAAGACCCAAGATATGCCGTTACCTGGTCGATATATGTTGCAACAAAATTTTTTTCGACCGTGCCGAAGGTCTGCACCAAGATGGAAGTTATTGTTGTCATTATCACAATGACAGTTAAACCTCCGATCATCGCCTGCGAAAAAAAGAGCATCCCGTCCTGTTCATAGTCACGAAATTCTTTCAGTGTAAAGAATATGAATATTCCGAAAAGAAGGATCCTGAAATCGAGGAATGGTGAAGTAATAAGCGGATGCCGTCCGAGATAAAACATTATTACCAACAGTACAAAAGCTAGAATTCCCCCAACGGTGCCGTAGCGAACGGAAATGCGAAGTAGTTTTTTAATCATACGTTGCCTAAGATCGCCTTTGCGGCACAAGACTATTCATCGATTCGTGTACGGCCATTGTTAAAAACAGCCACCGCTTTTCCTTTGATTTCCTTATTTAACCATGGCGAGTTCTTGGACTTTGACAAGTTCACTTTTTCATCAAATGTCCACGTTTTGTTAGGGTCGAAAAGTGTCAGATTCGCTTTCTCCTCCACGTCGATCTTAGGCAAATCAAGTCCCAGGAGTTTTCTTGGATTTGATGTGATCTTTTCAATCAGCATGTCTAGTTCAACATTCTGCGAAAGCGTAACCAGATTGGACGCAAATGTCTGGAGATTGATCATACCGAAGTCAGAGAGATCGAACTCCAGGTTCTTGCTTTCCTCTTCGTGCGGTGTGTGACCCGACGTGAGCACATCAATCGTCCCATCCTTAAGTCCTTTGATGAGCGCATCATTGTCATGTTTTTCCCGAAGTGGCGGATTGACTTTGAAGTTGGTATCGAAGTCAAACAACTGGCTATCAT
>DATHIE010000876.1:0-2978 GCA_035316905.1 Chryseolinea sp.
CAAGTCCCGGGGTAGAATCCAGTTGGATCGAACCGGAAAGCTTCATTAATGCCTCCTTAACAATGTACAACCCTAATCCGGAACCTTTGGATTTCTCATTCGCACGATAGAACATGTCGAATATTTTTGTATGGTACTCGCGGTCGATGCCTTGTCCGTTATCCTCCACCTTAATGCAAAATACACGTCCGCTTACCTGGTAATGCAATCGAATATATTGTTCTCTTTTACGACTGTCATGATATCGAACAGCATTCGATATCAAGTTTCCGATGATCACCTGTAACCTGTTTCTATCGGTTTCAATAGTGAGGTCGGATGGAATGTCAATGTCGAACCTTATATTTTCAGCATCAGGTGAAAACTTCAGGCTTTCCCACACTTCCTGTGCAAGTGCAACGATGTTCACCTTTTCCTTTTTGATCTCCAACCTGTTGTTCCTGGAGTAATCTGTTATGTCTTTTATAAACCTGTCCAGCGAAAGCACACGATCTCTCATCATGCCGAGGTATTTTGCTACATCTTCGGGACTCTGACTACGTTCAGTGATGTTAATCAACCCCATTACAGATGTTAAAGGAGCGCGGAGATCGTGGGAAGTGCTGTAGACAAATCTATCAAGTTCGGTGTTGGTCTTGCTCAACAAGGTATTGTTTTCAACAAGCTGCAATGCATTGTGGTGATTGAGGCTTATCAACAGATAGACCGCCATCACAGCTGCAGGAAGTGCTGCCGTAAAATTCAATACGACGAAGAAGGTAAGCGTTTCATCGTTGTATACTCTTTCAGGTAGGATACTGAAGTCGACAAAATAAGCCAAGACAAACAGCACATACGTAAATACAGCGAAGAGTATTGAGATAAGACGCTTTTTATAATTAAAGACCGCGAATGCTGCTATCGAGTTCACAATAAAGAATATAAAAGCCCCCGTATTGGGTGATTCACTGGCCGCGAGAAGATAGAGCGTAATGTTTATGGTAGGTAATAGAAAATAATTTGCCAGGCTATGATTGCCATGTCGGTGAATGCGAATTGAAATCCCCAACAGAATGATCGCCCCCGTGAATACAGGAATGTTTTTGTATTCTCCCAGCGCGATATCAAAGACCTGGTAGACCAGGCATAGCAAAATGCCAATCATCGCATATTGTCCCGACAGCATTGCCTGCTTGAACTCACCGTAGGATTCGATAAACCTATCCTCACCGATTATCAGATCACGAACCCATTTCTTAAACCGCATTCCCCTCTAAATTTGAGTATGCAAAAATGCTTTAATCTTTAAGCCGGCTTTTTGGCATTACAAGCGGCAGGGTATACGTGCAAGTTTTTTTAAAAAAAATAAGAATAACAGTGAACTAAGCCGTCGTTTGATACCGCATTTTGCGTTGGACACTCATCGAAATAGGATAATATTGGATATCTTTCCCCAACTGCATGATCCCGATAATTCGAAAAATAGGATTGGCTATTGCGTTCTCACCGCGCATTGAAGCTTTGCTGGCCGAGGCCGTGCGGCTAAAAAAAATGTGGGATGCGGAATTGTTGCTGATACATGTAGGCAATCGAGGGAAGGAACTGGAAGACCAGCTACAAGAGCTTTTGGAATCAGCGGGCCTGGCGGGAGAAAATTCAGTCAAGGTATTTTGGGAAACGGGCAAACCGAGCGAACGAATTCTTAACACATGCCGAAAAGAACGGATCGACCTTTTAATAGCCGGGGCTCTAAAAAAGGAGAATCTTGTTCAATACTATCTGGGAACGGTAGCAAGGAAGATCTTGCGAAAAGCTGATTGTTCTGTACTGCTTCTAACCAATCCATCCAAAACACCACACCCTTTCAAGAATATAGTGGTCAATGCTGATGACAGCCCTTTCGTTGAAGAGGCGATCGTTACCGCATGTCACATTGGGTTAAAAGATAGAGCAGACTGGCTGCATGTTGTGAGGGAAATAAAAATGTATGGACTTACGATGACTGTAGCAGAACGATATTCTGAAGAAGAGTACGAGAATGTGCGACAGAATCTGGTAAAAGACGAAATAACAAACGTTGAAAAGATCCTTCAACGCGTTCCACATGAGGGTCTTAAGGTGAACATAAAAATAGTCTCCGGAAAATCGGGATTTGAGCTCGGTCAATTTGCTCAGCGAAAGCAAGCTGACCTGCTTGTCGTAGGATCCCCACCAAGAAGATTTTCCTTGTTCGACCGCGTATTTACCCACGATCAGGAATACATCTTCGCTGACCTGCCGTGCAATTTGCTTATCGTCAATCCACGAAAGGAGGCCGCTCGTGGGTAAACTAGGACACGCCGACGTAGTGCATCTCCTTGTACAACTCAGCGTCATGTTGGTGATGGGACGCCTGTTTGCTGAGCTCCTTAGAAAAATGAATCAACCCGCAGTTATTGGCGAGATACTCGCGGGAATCCTGCTCGGACCGACAGTATTAGGAATGCTAAAGCCTGATTGGTTTGAAGCGCTGTATCCCGCTGGCGCTGTTGCTGGTGTCGTTCTCTCGGGATTTGTTCAGGTAGCCGTGATCATGCTGCTGTTTATTGCTGGCCTTGAGGTTGACTTGCATATTGTCTGGCAACAGGGACGACAAGCCTTAACCACCAGTCTTTTTGGATTGATAATTCCATTTGTACTCGGTTTTGTCTTTCCTTACTTCTTTCCTCAATTCTTTGGCATTGCAGACGTCAGTGGCCGACTCACATTCGCGCTCTTTATGGGTACAGCAATGGCTATAACTGCGCTACCCGTGATCGTTCGAATTCTGATGGACATTAACCTGTTCAAATCGCGCATGGGACTGTTGGTTGTCGCTTCTGCAATGGTTGACGATCTTGTTGGGTGGTTGATCTTTTCCGTAATTCTTGGTCTGATAGGAAAAGAGGGCGGATCGATGCCGTTGATAAATACAATCATCCTTACCATCGGATTTGCCGCATTCATGCTCACCGTTGGAC
>DATHIE010000877.1:0-7654 GCA_035316905.1 Chryseolinea sp.
ACCGTGGACAGTGCTTTTAATATATCAGTGGCCGTGAAACTCATCGAATAATGGCAAATTTGGGGGCAATGTAGCCCTAAAGTGTTAATCGGTAAAATGGATTTACTGCTCGTTTTTTTATTTGAACCAGTATCTTTGACCCAAGGTTCATAAAGACGAATTCTCCCAATACCTGGTGATTTCCCGCGAAACGATAGATGAAGTAAAAAGCCGCGTTGACATCGTTGATGTGGTGGGTGATTTCGTAACCCTGAAGCGTTCTGGCCAGAATTACAAGGCATTAAGCCCGTTTACTAATGAAAAAACCGCGTCGTTCTATGTTGTGCCCTCAAAAGGCATATTCAAAGACTTCAGCAGTGGTAAAGGAGGCGACGGAATAACCTTTGTAATGGAACATGAAGGGATGAGCTATGTCGAGGCTATTCGTTACCTGGCTAAAAAATTCGGCATTGCTATCAAAGAGGAGGAATCATTAGAAAGCACGACGCAACAAAGCGAACGCGATAGCTTGTACATTCTAATGAACTACGCGAAGGACTACTACAAGTCTTCCCTGTTCGAAATGGACGAAGGGCGAAGTGTTGGCTTAAGCTATTTTCATGAACGCGGCTTTAACGATCGCATAATTGAAAAATTTGAACTGGGTTATAGCATTAATGAGTGGGATCACTTTAGCAAGAAGGCGTTGCAGGATGGTTATAGTCTCGAAATGCTTGAGAAGGCAGGCCTTGTCATCAAAAAGGAAAAAGAAAAGCCAGACAGCTTTAGAATTTATGACAGATTCCGGGGACGTGTGATCTTTCCCGTGCACGGAATCGCCGGCAAGGTCATAGCATTCGGTGCACGCATACTCACAAAGGAAAAGGACCAACCCAAGTATATCAACTCGCCCGAAACGGAGATCTATCATAAGAGCAACGTTTTGTACGGAATGTTCCAGGCGAAGAATGCCATACGCCGTGAGGATTTTTGCTATCTCGTTGAAGGTTATACCGACGTCATCTCAATGCATCTTGCCGACGTCGACAATGTGGTTGCTTCATCGGGTACGGCGTTGACTGAAGAGCAAATAAAGCTCATCAGGAGATTTACGGAAAATGTGACCGTATTGTTCGACGGCGACGCTGCAGGAATAAAAGCAGCCATCAGAGGAATCGATCTTGTACTGAAGGGAGGACTCAACGTTCGCATTGTGCTATTGCCAGATGCGGAAGATCCTGATAGCTACTCGAAAAAGATGGGAAGCTCGGACTTCAAGAAATATCTCATCGGGCACACAAAGGATTTTATTTCATTCAAGATCGATCTTTATGCAAAAGATTCAGCACACGATCCTATAAAGAAGGCAGAAGCGATCAGAGATATTGTCACCAGCATTTCCCTAATTCCTGATCCGATAAAACGGTCGGTTTATATTCAGGAGACAAGCCAACTGCTCAAAATTCAGGAATCAGTCTTGCTCAGTGAGTTGAACAAGATTGTAATCGGCGACAGACGTAAAAGAGCGGAAGACCAATCGCGTGAGGACCGGAAAAAAACCGACTCAGCTCCACTTATTGAAGAAATTACCCATAGTAAGACTGATATAAATGCAATAGTTCGTCTTCAGGAGAGAGAATCAATGCGCTTGTTATTGAACTATGCTGAAAGTCATTACGATGATCAACGGCTGTTGGATTTTATGCTGACAGAACTTGAGGACGTTGACTTCACTGATCCTATATATAAAGAGATCTATGAGGCCTTTAGATCTGGGGCGGCCCGTGGTGAAGCATTGGACACTCTTTATTTTATGGAGCATGGATCTGCAGAAGTTAAACAAGCCGTTGCAGATCTGACTACTTCACGTTATGAGACCAGTAAACATTGGAACGATAAGTATCATATTCACTTTCTGCATGAGCGTGAGATGATACATGATCTGGCGTACAGCAATGTCCTTCGATTGAAATTCAGGCTAGTTCAAAAGTTAACGGAGGATAACCTGGCTCAGATGAAGTTGGCCACCAACGATGAAGACCTCGAAAAATATTTTACAATCCACGAACAATTGAAAGGTGCCGAAAAGGATCTTGCCAACCTACTTGGCATTGTGGTGCCAAAATGATAATAAATGAAAGTCACCCAGGACGGCAAAGAAATCAGGAACACGTAATGGTGTTTTTTTGTTGAATGGCAGGGACATTAAGAAGACCGAAACCAGAGTAAATATGAGTCCAATCAAGCTTGATAGCATCGAGGAGGCCATTGAAGAAATAAAGAATGGCAAAGTTATAATAGTTGTCGATGATGAAGATCGCGAAAATGAAGGTGACTTCATTTGCGCCGCTGAGTGCGTAACGCCCGAAATAGTCAATTTTATGGCAACACATGGGCGGGGGTTGATTTGCGCACCCCTCATTGAAGATCGTTGCGAAGAGCTTGGTCTTGAATTGATGGTAGGGGAAAACACGGCGATTTTCGAAACCCCGTTTACGGTGTCGGTAGACCTCAGAGGCCACGGCTGTACTACAGGTATCTCTGCACACGATCGGTTTAAAACCATTAGAGCCTTAATTGACCCTGAAACAAAACCAGAGGAGTTAGGGAAGCCGGGACATATATTCCCATTGAAAGCGAAACGCGGTGGCGTGCTGCGGAGAACGGGCCATACCGAAGCTGCTATCGACTTCGCTCGACTTGCAGGTTTCAAACCTGGTGGTGTACTGGTCGAAATCATGAACGAAGATGGCTCCATGGCACGTCTGCCGGATCTTGTGAAGGTTGCAAAACGCTTTAACCTGAAACTTGTTTCAATCAAAGACCTTATTGAATACCGTTTTAAGAAAGAGACACTTATAAAACGCGAGATCGAGGTGGATATGCCCACAGAACACGGCCATTTTAAACTCATCGCCTTCGATCAGGTCAATACGAACGAAGTTCATCTGGCGTTAGTAAAAGGAACCTGGGAAAAAGATGAGCCCGTATTGGTGAGAGTTCATTCATCGTGTGTAACGGGCGATATCTTTGGTTCATGTAGATGTGATTGCGGTTCTCAATTACACAGAGCTATGGAATTGGTCGACAAAGAAGGAAAAGGAGTTGTTCTGTATATGAAACAGGAGGGAAGAGGAATTGGCCTATTGAATAAGTTAAAAGCTTACAAGCTGCAGGAGGATGGATTGGATACTGTCGAAGCCAACATTAAACTCGGCTTTGACATGGACGAGAGAGACTACGGGATAGGCGCACAAATTATTCGTAACTTGGGTATAACCAAAATCAGGCTTATTACGAATAATCCTAAGAAGCGCGTAGGTCTTATGGGATACGGGCTGGAAATTGTTGATAATATTCCTATCGAGATAGCCCCTAACCAGCACAATGAAAAATATCTTTTAACAAAACGTGACAAGCTAGGCCATACTATATTAACGCATAAATAACATTTGTTCGAATTGTGAAAATGAGCGATGTCGGAGTAATAAAGGGTTTCGGAGCAAGGCTGATCGCCTTGGTGCTTTTTTTCACCTTAGCCAACCTTAAGGTCAGTGCACAACAATGGCCATTTGAATTGTGGCATGAGGGCAAGATCATTCTCGAAAGTGGCGATACACTTCGAGGTCTTGTTAAATACGATTTCGCGCAGGACTTAGTGCAATATAATTTCGACGACAAAAGAACGGAGGCCTTCAGCGCCCGCAAGGTCCTGTTCTTTGAGATATTTGACAATACCGTAAACAAATATCGCCAGATCTTTGCTTTGCCATTTACCAATAGCACAGGTTATCGCGCTCCCGTTTTTTTTGAACTCCTTGAAGAAGGCAAAATGACTTTGTTATCTCGTGAAGTACTGGAGTATAGAAATTATACTTCTCCTTATTATATCGGCTCCTTTACACGCCAGGTGTTGGTCAATAAATATTTCTTCCTTGATCAAAAAGGTAACATCGCCGAGTTCACAGGCAATAAAACTGACTTACTTAACTTGATGGGCAAAAAGTCGGATGATGTTGAAAAATACATCAAAGCGAACAAGCTTAAGTATGAAGATAAATACGACTTTGCCAGAATTGTGGCTTATTACAATTCGATATGACAAAGCACATGTACCCTTCAATTCACACCGCATTCTCTCGCTGTTAAACTGATCCATGAAGCCACTTATACTTGTATCCAACGATGATGGAATCACATCTAAAGGAATCCGCACATTAATCAATGTTATGAAGACCATCGGGGAAGTAATTGTCGTTGCTCCTGATGGTCCACAATCTGGAATGGGTCATGCAATTACTGTAGGAGAAACCCTCAGACTTGAAGAGAATTTTATTTTTGATGGGGTCAAGGCGTTTGAATGTTCTGGTACTCCGGCCGATTGCGTGAAGATTGCACGTCATTTTGTGTTGAAGGACGGCAGACAACCGGATGTTGTTGTAAGTGGAGTCAATCACGGAAGTAATACTTCTATCAGCGTCTTGTATTCGGGGACAATGTCAGCGGCAATTGAGGGAGCGATCGAAGGTACTCCTGCAATCGGTTTTTCGCTGGCAGACTTTGGTCACGACGCAGATTTTTCTCATACAGAAGAATACATACGTAAAATCACTCTCCAGGTATTGGAAATGGGACTTCCGAAGGGCGTCGCGCTAAATGTAAACTTTCCTCCTAAACGAAATGAGCCATTGAAGGGTATTCGCATATGCAGACAAGCTAATGCAAAGTGGGTGGAAGACTTCGATCAGCGGGTTGACCCCAACGGCCGTCGTTATTTCTGGATGGTGGGCAATTTTGTAAACTTTGACAAAGGCGAGGACAACGACGAATGGGCGATCGCTAATAATTATGTTGCAGTTGTTCCTTGTCAGTTTGATCTTACTGCACACAGCGCAATACCCTCCCTTAATGAAGATTGGGATATCCTTTTGTAATCAAAGGCGAATAATTAGTGGAATTATATTAGCCGGAACGCCGGGAACATTGTATTTTTTCATGAACGTTGCCAATTTCAAATCGTTGATCGTTAATTGTTAATCGTTAATTTTTCGCCCCTTGCTCGGAGGAGAGATCAACAATTAACAATCAACGATTAACAATTTAAGATTGAGATTGTAGATTGCACTTCAATTTGATATATCATGAAAAAAATTCTAATATTCGTTTGTGCAGCAGTGCTTTTTGTCGGTGCCGCTAAACCACCAAAAAACATTCTGATCTATACGCACAATGGTAAAGGTTATGTGCACGATAATATTCCGGCTGCCGTTGAGGCATTGAAGAAGCTATCCTCGGAAAATGGATACAAGGCTGAGTCCACTGACGATCCAGCTTTCTTTACCGAAGCGAACCTTAAAAAGTTTGACTGCATAATTTTCTCAAGCACTAATAATGAAGCGTTCGATACAGAAGCCCAGAAACAGGCGTTCGTCAATTATGTTCATAGCGGCCGGGGATTCGTAGGTATCCATTCTGCATCGGGTTCGGAACGGCAATGGCCTTGGTTTTCGGCGATGTTGGGCGGAAAATTTGTAAGGCATCCCGAACTTCAGCCATTTACCATCAAGGTGATCGATAAGACACATGCGTCAACTAAATTCCTTGGCGATTCATGGGCATGGGAAGACGAATGTTATTACACTAACCAGTTGAACCCGGATATCCACGTGTTACTTGCGGTCGACCTCACAACAATTAAGGATGACAAGAAGGTTGAATACCCAGGAGCAACATTCGGCAACTATTTTCCGCTCGCATGGTGTCATGAGTTTGAGGGAGGTCGTCAGTTTTATACCGCATTGGGCCATAAATCGGAATATTACAAAGACGAAAAATTCCTGAAGCACCTTCTCGGCGGCATCAAATGGGCAATGAATGAAAAATAATTACTGAGTACGGTTAGGCTACTGGAAACTGAATGGAACTTCTGCCGCTGTCGTATCCCAGGCTAGCCGCATAACGCCGTTCTTATCGCCCTTCGACTCGAATTGAATGCTGAAATTCTCCTGTGGCTCTGTCAACGAAATGACCGAGCCGGGTACGCGAACCACGTCGTTCTTTTCATTGTATTTATACGCTCCCCAATAATCGAGATCACTGTTAAGGATTATCACCCATTCTTTTTCCCCAGGTATTGTAAACAAGGAATACGAACCTGCCCTGACCTTCTTGCCGCCAAAGTCAACATCCTGATAAAACTTTACCTCTGTTGCTTCATTGGCACCTGTTCGCCAAACTTTTCCGTACGGAACTAGCTTGCCAAATACCTCACGTCCTTTTTTTAACGGTCTGCTATACGTAACACGTATTATCGCTTTTTCACCTTCTTTGCGGTCATGAGCAAAATGATCGGGAAAATAAGCCATGTCCATCGGGCTCTGGTCGGGTTTGCGAAAATTCTGTGCTTCAGCAGTACTAAAAGCGAGCGCAGTCAGGATAATGGCGGTAAGAATGCTTTTCATATAAAATTGATTTAACTGTGTTATCAGCCTTTGTAAACGACAAGAGGCAGAACCGAATTTAATAAACCAAAGCTAGTATTCAAACAAGGAAATTTTAGCATTAAAGTTCGACAACGGTAAAGGCGAGTCTAAAATCAATTGAATCCATTCTCACGCTGGGATTTTAGAATGGTGCGTTGTGATTTCAGATTTGCAATTTCTTGCTTGCTGTTCATAACTTAGTTTGTCGACAAATCATGAATCAACAATCACAAATCAATAATCACAAGTCAATACTCCTTTGGGGTCCTTCGATCTTGCCTTTTTTTAATCTTCCGCCAACGGTTTATACAGGATCTACATCGATGATAATACGAACATTCCTGAACGACTTTTCCTTGAGCACATTTTGTACAACTTGAACCAAATTGTGCTTTATGGTACCTAACTCTGGATTGTTCCGGGCAATCTTAACCAGAACGCTCATGAGATATTGATTTCTGATCTTTGAAACCATTGGCTCTCCGGGACCAAATATCCGCGCACTTGCGAGGGAGCTTTTAAAAGAATCAGCCGCAACCTGTGCTGCTTCCCTGCAGGTTTTTTTGTCCGTGTGCTTGATCGTTACTTCGATCAGACGGTAGTAGGGTGGGTAGTTGTGCAGTTCCCGATCGGCTAACTGCGATTGATAAAAATCCTCAAATCCCCTGTTCAGGATTGTAAGAAGCAGTGGATGATCTGGGCTACTGGTCTGAATGACGACCTGTCCGGGTTTATCTCGTCTTCCGGCGCGTCCGCTTACTTGTGTAATTAATTGAAAGGCTCTTTCATAGGATCTAAAGTCTGGAAAATGAATCATCCGGTCTGCATTGAAGATACCGACGAGACTGACGTTGTTAAAATCCAATCCTTTGGTGACCATTTGTGTTCCGACAAGAATATTGGTCTCGCCACGTTCAAAATGATCAATGATCGTTTCGTAGCCCGTTTTTGATCGAGTGGTGTCGAGATCCATCCGCTGAACCGTAGCATCCGAAAAATAGAGATTTAATTCTTCTTCAAGCTTTTCCGTTCCGTAACCCACGGTCTTAATTCGCGGCGACGAACATGTGGGGCACTGTTGGGGCAAGGTTTGCTTATATCCGCAGTAATGACATACAAGCGCATGGCGATATTGATGATATGTAAGACTTACTGCACAATTCACGCACTTAGGTACCCACCCGCAGTCTTCA
>DATHIE010000878.1:0-8278 GCA_035316905.1 Chryseolinea sp.
TGATTTTTGGTACCCTTGAATAGAAAAACTTAACGTTTTTTGTTTGTGCGTTTACGATGTACTTCCTTGTCTTTCGTGCTTTTCCCCGTTCGATTTTTTTTCACATTGACATCAATCACATAGGCAACTGTCAGGCTAAGCACCTTTTCGTTGGAGCGGAGATTATCCGTAAAACCCAATGTTCTGTTTGCGGCGCTGTTCTTTTGACCGAAGAACGTGTGGCCTGAAGTAAACCTTAACTCTGTTGAAATTTTCTTCTTATTCCTAAGTGGTGCATTGAGTCCCACACCTATGTCAAGCCCAAACAACCATCGATTTATATTAGTCAAGTACATCTTGTCAAAATCCGGGGCATCAGGATTAGATGGCATTGGCGCAAATACCAGGTCATAGCGATATGAGCCTCCCGATTCTATTTTGCCATTGCCCTCAATCCAGTAACTAATGTGGGGGCCAATATTCAGGAACCAGGTAGAGGGAGTGTTGGGGCCGAAATGGAAAGGAAAAGATTTTCTCAGCATCATAGCTGCGTCGCCAAAAAAATAGGTAGCGTTATTTTCCCATGTGTCGCTGTTGAAAGTAATCTTTCGCCCTTTCTGAGAAAATCCAAATTCTGTTTGAAAAGAGTAGTTTTTTTTCAGGGGAAAACTAACCAGACCTGCGATGTAATATCCAGGTTTAGGATCGTGCGAAAACTCGTCCTTGTCATCCTTGTCTCCAAAATTAGCCAGGGTGAATAAAGGGCCACCCTTAATTCCTAGAGAGTACTCCTGGCCGTAGGAGGGAACAACGAATAAAGTGTAGAGCAATAAGCCGTAAAGTATGCTTCTGTTGCAAACATTCACGTCGATATGGCCATAGTTTTTATGATTTGAATTGGTATATTTGTAATGGACGTTCGTATTTTTTTTAAGCTGAATTTTTGAACTCATTACTTTTTTAAATGCTAAAGCGTTTCAATTTTAGTCATTTTTTATCAATCTCTGTTTGTCAAAATCCTTTTGCGTTGGAATTGGGGGAGAGAATGCTTTGCACATCGCCTGGCTGAAGGGAGGGTTTGTTATTTGGTTTTTTATGAACCCGATGTAAGTTTTATCCTAAAAAACTACAAAAGCATCAGGCAATAGGAAAGGCGTTCAGAACGGTTATTGTCAATCGAATGCATTCCGACAGTTGAATATGGCAACTTGGCGGTGCAAAGATACATGACTTGTTACTCTTAAGCTTTGAACGGCATTTAGTCCGAAGGATGGCTTAAGGAAACTCAGGAACGCGCTGCAGCTATCCACACTAGGATGATAAGGATTCTTACGGTTGTTTTATTTTTTGGTGCGTTCAGCGCCTTTGGCCAAAGACCGGTCATTAATTCGGTAGAATTGCTATCCACTTATCCTCTTGCAAGAGTATTGGTTACAGGAAGTGGATTTGACAGTAATACAGCCAACCTCGTGGTATGGTTTGATCAGGTCAAAGGGACTGTTGTCCGTTCCACTGCTTTTTCAGTTGAAGTCACGGTTCCTCCTCAGGCCCGACTCCATAATATTGAAGTCATCCATTTGGTGAGCAGGCTTTCATCCAAGTCGCCTCTTAAATTTATGCCGGCATACAGCGGCGAAGGTTTTGACCCCGCCAAACTCAGCGCGTCGCTTTCGTTTACCAGCTTTAATGCAGTATTCGACGTTTGTTCTTGCGATTTGAACAACGACAGTAAACCTGATTTGATCGGCACAAAGTACGAGAACACAGCAACGGATCTTATCGTCTTGCAAAACCAAAGTAATCCTGGAAATCTTGCCTTTACGAAGTTTGATAAAACCAATTTACCAGTCTTGGGTTTAAATGCGCCGACCGGGCATGTGACCTGCGGCGATCTGAATGGCGATGGAAAGCCAGACCTTGTGGCATCACGAAGCGGTACTACTGCCAACAGCATTTTTGTATTGCGGAACACGGGAACTCCAACGATTGATTTTGCCGCCTCCGTAGAATTGTTACTGGATGCCGGACATTTTGCTCGTCAGGTTTCAATTAATGATCTTAATGGCGACGGCAAGCCCGAAATTATTGTAGCGAATTCCTTTAATAATGTATTTTATATTTTCGTTAACCAAAGTTCCGGCGGAACATTGACGATCAATCCCACTCCTTTGAAAATTACTCTGGACGGTGCACCTAATTCTCTGGCGTTAGAAGTTCAGGATTTCGACGGTGATCAGAAGCCAGATATCGCATTTACGCAAAATCAAAGTGCAAACCTATTCATCATGAAGAATCAGAGTGCCGGGACGATCAGTTTTGCAAAACCAACCACTATCGCCGTCGCTGGGACATTCAACGATTTAAATTCAGCGGACTTCAATAAAGATGGAAAGTTGGATCTGGTTGCTACCAGCCCTTTTAACAATCAGGTTGTCGTGCTGATAAACCAAAGTACAAGCGCTGCCTATTCCTTTGGAACACCCATTACATTGTCTACATCAAATGGACCTTTTGGAGTTGACGTAAGTGACATCGACGGCGACGGTTTTTCCGATATTATTGTGGGTGCCAGGACCGTTGCAGCAATTGATGTTTTTCTTCATAACCGGAATGCGTCGCCAGGTTTTAACAAAGTAATTGTGAACACCTCGAAACCTAACTGGTTCGTAAAAGTTGGTGATCTTGATGGTGACGCGAAACCCGACATTGCATTCACTTCCTTTAACGCTGTATCCTCGAGTTTTTCAATTGAAATATTACGAAATAGAAATTGCCATCTTCCAAAAATATTGAATGAGGCTCCGCTCAATATTTGCCCGGGCCAGACAATCCGGTTAAACGCCATACCTGCTCTTAACGTGACCTTTGAATGGAAGAATGGTGCGACGTCAATAAAAAACAGTGCTGATCCTTTTGTGGACATCACCACAGCGGGTACTTATACCGTAACGGCTACAGGCGAATCAGGTGCTTGTTCAGTTGTCTCAGCATCCTTCGTGGTTTCTTCCGGTGTCGGGTCGCCTCCAGCTACTCCGGTTATCAATGCTATAACATCAGTATGTATTGGCTCGACGCTGAATATAACCACGGCAAATGTTGCGGGAGCAACTTACCAGTGGGAGGGACCCGCAGGCCTTGATGTATCGGAGGCTGATCCAACACTTTCTATTCCGAACGTTACAGCAACGCAAGCTGGCTTGTATACCTTACGCGTTAAAGTGGGCGACTGCTTAAGCGATTCGGATACGGAGGAAGCTCAGATCATTGATATGGGAGCGTTTTCCATTTCCAGTAATGTGGTGAGTCCTTTATGCGAGGGACAAAGCGCGACACTTTCCGTGAATTCTGCTTCGGGCCATACTTACCAGTGGAGAAAAGATGGAGCAGATATATCAGGCCAAATCGCAAATACCATAACCGTTAATCAGCAAGGAACCTATACTGTCAACGTTACCTATACAGGATGCTCGAAGGAAACTGCAGGTTATCAACTTGTCATCCTGACAAAACCTGTCGCCAAATTTACTGCAAGTAGTAATTCGGCTTGTATTGGCTCACTACTTTCATTTACAAATACATCTACTGTTGATAACCGGGCAACGACTACATATGCCTGGGATTTTGGTGATGGACAGACAGCTTCATCAGGGGATGCCACGCACACCTATGCTTCCGTCGGAACGTTTTCAACGATGCTTACGGTATCCTACTCCGGCGTGGCGTCTTGCACAAGCAACACGTCAACATCGATTTCTGTAGCTGATGCTACCC
Organism: Chryseolinea sp.; assembly: GCA_035316905.1. GTDB lineage: Bacteria > Bacteroidota > Bacteroidia > Cytophagales > Cyclobacteriaceae > Chryseolinea. Next base: position 3,751 of record DATHIE010000878.1, read on the forward strand.
CTCCTGTAATTGTTTCGGAAAAAGCTGAAATTTGCCCGGGACAGGAAACTATGCTTTCAATCGAGGGAACCTACAGCGCAATAACATGGAATACCGGAGAAACCGCTGCATTTATTATAGTTAGTCAGCCAGGTCCTTATACCGTAACGACGGAAGATGCAGGCGGGTGTGCTGGAAACGATGACATCTCTATCGCGGAGACAGTCGGTTGTGGGGAATTAGAACTAGATATTCCAAATATGTTCTCACCTAATGGGGATACCCGAAATGACAGGTGGGTTATTTCAGGAGCAGAGAAGTATCCTACCTGTACAATGAAAGTTTATGATGACAAGGGGGTGAGGATATTCCAACAGACTGGCTATCCGGCTGAAGGGTGGGACGGTGTATATAATGGAAAGTCGATGCCCGATGGAGTATATTATTATGTTTTTTCCTGCCCTGATGGAAAGCCTAAAACCGGGTCGGTTACGATATTAAGATAATGGGAATGAAGAGTCTTATAAAAAACGGTGGAGTGAAGGAAGAAATGGTGCCATTTTACAAGTATATTTTTCTATTTCTTTTTCTGTTGATTTCTATCGGTGCAATGTCACAGGCCGGTGAGGTGTTGTGTAACGATGGGGTTGATAACGATGGAGATGGGCAGATAGATTGTGTTGATGGGAATTGTACATTCCCTGCCAACATTGAAAGGGGATGTAGATGTTACGATGGAATCGACAATGACGGCGATGGCCGGATCGATCAGGGAGACTCTAATTGTGCGGCATATTTTGGATTGACCTTTGTTGGCGAAGGATCGGATTGCAGTATTGTCCCTCCCGGGGCCAATACACCATTTGACATGATAGGCCCGCCGGCAGTATCCGGACAAAATACCGCCGATACACAATCAAAAATTGCTGTAGGTGATATCGATGGCGATGGGATACCCGATGCGTTGATTACATCCAAATGGAACAGCGAAATCAGGGTGGTTGCTACCACAAATGGACAGGCTGATGGTAGTGATGCTGGAGATATAAAAGCTGATTACAACCTAAGTGGTAAGAAGAACGATTTCAAAAATAAGGGCTGCGATGATGTCGATCGTTTGCTATTCGAGCATGAAGTGATGACTGCCGACATCGATGGTGACGGGGAAGCTGAAATCTTTGCCATCGCCAGCAACCGTTCAGGAAATCCCTCAAGTCCTCCGACCTGTTTTTTCCTGATGGCATTTGACTACAATCCAGGTAACGGAGGATTGACGCCCATGTACGATCCCGTGTATCTTGGTACAAACCGGCCGGGCACTTTCGGTATTGCCGATATGGATGGCGACGGGAAAGCAGAGGTCTACCTGCGTGACCGGATATTTGCCGCAGAAACGGGTGCCCTGTTGGCCAGCGAAGGCGGCAAAACGATGGATAATACCCCGCTTTGGGATGTTAATGTGACGTCTGCTCCGGTGGCTGTCGACATTAAAGCTGCAGGCGCTGATGGCGGCAAGCTTGAACTGATAGTCGGACCGAAAATCTATACCATTCCCAACCTGACCAACCGTAACCCTGCGACGCCAGGTTCGCTTACCCTTTGGCGCGACATGAACACACTTTCATTTGATGTAAATGGCGACGCCGCACCGGATCAGTACTTTGTAAAATTGATGAATGATCCCACAGAGTATGGACTCGACACTCATAGTAGTACTAGTGTCGCTGATATGGATAAGGACGGCAATATGGATGTCATTCTCACCGGCGCTCTTAATTCCAGTGTTGGAGCAACGACGGTCTTTTATTGGAATGTAGCGAAGAATACAGTTTCTGGCTATATGACCGATAATAGTGCAGACTTAGGTATTGCAGTCGGCAATGAACCTACTTATACCAGTTATCTGAATGGCTGGATCTGGGGTACCGGCCGAGTAAATATCGGAGATGCAAATGGCGATGGTAAACTTGACCTTTCCTTCGTCGCCGGCAATCAACTTTATTGTGTGACGACTGACGCACCGGGGACAAAAATCATCGACCTTTGGGCCCAGCCCAGAGTAATCAATGATTCCAGGTCGGGCGTACTTACTGTAACTATTTATGATTTTGATAATGACGGAAAGCCTGAAATGGTGTACCGGGATTCTCAGGAAGTAGTGGTTATCGATGGGTCAACAGGCACAAATAAACTTTGGGCATCGCCCTGCCAGTCGCATACCTATACAGAAGGTCCTATCATTGCTGATATGAATGGTGACGGCGCGACTGATATCGGCGTGACCTGCAACAGAAATAATTCATTTGGTATATCTGACCCCATTCAACAACAGGCCCTTGGAGAAATTCGAATGTTTTACTCCACCGGCAATGAATGGCTTCCGACACGCCAGGTATGGAACCAGCCCGGCTACCATGTTACCAATGTCAATGATGACCTGACGCTCCCTTTCCCTCAGCTCGATGGGTCAATGATATTCAGTCCGGGTCCCTGCGCAAATGGACTTCCGGGCCCACAAACACCGCTGAACATATTTCTTAACCAGGTGCCTTTTCTCAGCGCTGACGGATGCCCTGTGTTCCCCGCACCGGACCTTGAGTTCGTTGGAGACGATCCAGAAAACCTTCCCTACCCGCCAGGGGATCCACGCAACTTTCCGGCCGTCATTGTAACACCTCCGATATGCGGTAACCTGGACATCGATGTAAGTTTCAACTTTGTCAATAGCGGTGATCTTCCAATATCCGATGTAATTCCCGTAAGCTTCTTTCACGGCGATCCTACCGATCCATCCATTACTTCGGATTCGTTATTATTTTCTACGACAGTTACGGTAACCAATTTACAGATTGGCGATACCATAACTACATCACCGGTCACATTCAACGGACCGGGTACACCTTTCAGGCTATATATCGTTCTTAACAACAACGGTTCTATAATTCCTATAAATCCAAATGGATCCGTGACAAATGAATGCCGCATAGACAATAATATCTATGATGTTTTTGTAACACCCGATCCATTCACGGCTGTCATTCAAAAAATTAGCGATAATAATAAATGCGTTGCTGCCGATCCGAATGTTGGCGAATTGAGGGCAAGGGTTTATAAAGGTCCTGCTATTGCTGCGAATGAAGTTGTGGATTACAGTGGCTATTCGTTTCAGTGGTATTTTGGTGTTGGAACGACGAACCCTGTGCCCCCTGCGGCGGGAGGGAATAATTATAATCTGACCGGTCTGGCTCAAGGAGACTACACACTTGTCGTTACCAACACATCTAAAGGTTGTTCGACGCTTCCAGTGAGCGCAAACGTATTGTTAAACATTACCCTTCCTGCTGTGACGGTTAACGTATTGTCGCATCAGACGGTATGCGCCCCTCCAAATGGAGCGTTGGAAGCCATCGTTGCCGGAGGAAATACAGGCTTTAGCTTTGAATGGTTCAGCAACGCGGTCTCATTGGGTATCACCACATCTACCATCAATGGTCTTGCCGGAAACAATTATACAGTATTTGTTTCACGCAACGGTTGTACCACAACAGCTAATCAGGTTGTTAATGACCTGGCTGTTGAACCTGATGTGACGGCCACGGCCACGCCAGTTGTTAATTGCCAGACGCCCAATAGCGGGTCCGTTAACGCTGACGCATTAATAGGGGGAGTTGTGCAAGCTGCCGCCGGGTATACATTTAATTGGTACTATAATAATAATGGCACAAGAGGTAGCATATTACCGCCGGTATATGGAACGGGAAAAACCAGGACTGGTCTTCCCGCGGGGTTTTATGAAGTAGAGACGATAAACAATGCCACCCAGTGTAAGTCAGTGCCCTTCGTTATCGAGGTACAGGATAACACCGTAGTTCCGGATGTAGCCATTACCGAACTAGCTCCTCAGACTTCCTGCGATCCTGCTAATCCGAATGGAAGACTTCAGGCAGTTGTATCAATAGCCGGAGTTGTACAGGCCCCAGCTAGCTTTACTTTTCAGTGGTTTGAAGGACAAAATACATTACCAGCTAACGCTCACACAGACGTTAGTGGAATAAATGGAAGTATAGCAGAGAGCGTAAAGGGTGGAGGGCAGTCTTACACAGTAAAAGTTACTTCCGCACTGAATTGTTCTGCGATTAATGATATCGTTATCACGGAGATCTTGAACGTTCCGGTGGTAACACTTACGCCGGCGCCTAATTCAATTTGTGATCCCGCCCTTGCAGGCACCAACTTTACAGGTAGCGTAACTGCCGCCGTTACTTTTGCAGGCAACCCTGTGACAGATTTTACCAACTACTCTTTGACCTGGTACAACGGATCGCTTGCTTCAGGCACGCCGCGTGCTGAAACAACCAGCGTGATCTCATCACTTGACGACGGTTATTACACCCTGGTAGTGGAAAGAACGGATCTTTCCTGCTTATCTAATCCTGCAACTGCACAAGTTATTGATGCAACGGTGCTTCCGGTTATCACGGCGGCTGGTATTCCTTCAACGAACTGCGATCCTCTGCTTGCCAACGGATCAGCTAGTGTATCAGACGTC
>DATHIE010000879.1:0-14221 GCA_035316905.1 Chryseolinea sp.
GGGGCGTATCTGGGTTGGGCGGGTACTCATCGAATCTTTTCCGGCAACGACATGAACTCTATTATTCGCATCGGCCTCACCAGGTGAATAGATGATCCTTTCTCTTTCCGCATCTGTGTCACTCTCATAACCATCAGTTGCAGGGTAACTCGCGTCCTGTGCGCGCAGCGTCGCTATTCCGGCCGGTGTCAGAAGGGCCAGCAAAAGAGTAAGTAGCACAGGATGAAGTTTGCTCTTCATGGTTTATTAAAAGCCCAACACCAAAATATTCTTTTTTGTTTCTGAAAAGTACAAAATTAAAGCATCAATACTATTTCTTTACCAGTCCAAAGGGCCTGAAATTGGCCCTGAAAGGGAAATTTTAATGATTTTGTAGATTTTAAGCCGATAAACGGATGATTCCTACCACCATAAATTGGGACGATTTTGCTAGAGTCGACTTGAGAGCTGCGACAATTATCAAAGCAGAAGCTTTTCCTGAAGCAAAAAAACCCTCTATTAGACTTTGGCTTGATGTAGGAGAGCTCGGCATCAAGAAATCTAGTGCGCAGATTACTTTTCACTATAGGCCGGAGGATTTGATTGGTAAACAGGTATTGTGTGTCGCGAACTTTCCACCACGTCAAATAGGAAATTTTATGTCCGAGGTGCTGGTGACAGGTTTTCCAGACGCGGAAAACAATGTGGTGTTGACAACGATAGATAAGAAAGTTCCAAACGGTGCGCGACTCTTTTGATGCATGATCAATTTTTCACAGTTAGAAAAAATTACGAACGGTACGAATCTCCTTTATGCTGACGATCGACAGATCAACACGCTTTGTGTGGACAGTCGGAAAGCTACAGAGGACGAGGGAACGATCTTCTTTGCGATAAAAGGAGACCGCAATGACGGGCACGACTACTTGCGTTCACTATACAAGATGGGTGTGCGACAATTTGTTGTCGAGCATTCATCAAAAGATCTGGAGTCCTTCGCCGGCGCGAATATCCTTCTTGTCAACTCCAGCATTCAGGCCCTTCAGTCAATTGTAACCTATCATCGAAGTCAATTTTCAATTCCAGTGATTGGGATCACAGGAAGCAACGGCAAAACAATCGTCAAGGAATGGCTATTTGAAATCTTGTCCAAGGACCGATCTGTCGCGAAGAATCCCGGGAGCTACAATTCACAGATAGGCGTACCGTTATCTGTCTGGCAGATGCGTGCTCATCATCAATTGGGCATTTTCGAGGCTGGAATATCCCGCCCCGACGAGATGAAAAATCTCGAGAAAGTCATCAATCCCACGATTGGAATTTTTACCAACATAGGTTCAGCGCACAGTGAAGGTTTCACGAACCTGGAAACCAAAATTCGCGAAAAATTAAAACTTTTTGGGCACGTAGACTTTTTGATCTATTGCACCGATCACGAAAAACTTCACTCAATCATCTCCGACTCCGGTATCAGGACTTTTACGTGGGGGACGAATGGAAATCCTGATGTTCTTGCAAAAATAGCAGGAACCAAATGTGAACTCCGACACAATAATGAAAGCCATACGCTTCAGCTATATTCTGTCGATAAAGCGTCGCAGGAAAATTGCCTGCATTGTGTAGCCTTGATGTTGAGCTTCAAATATTCCTTTTCAGAAATCCAGGATCGAGTACGCGAGTTGCGTTCAATTCCGATGCGAATGGAGGTGAAAGAAGGAATCAATCAATGTCAAGTAATTGATGATACATACAATAATGACCTGGGTGGGCTGGAGATCGCACTGCAGTTTCTCAGCCATCAACATCAAAAGAAAAAGAAGAGGGTAATACTTTCTGATATTCTTGAATCGGGTCTTGACGAACTGGAACTTGTCCAACAAATCTCTTCGCTTATCACCCGGGCCAATATTCAACTATTTATTGGTATCGGACCAGTCTTGAGCAAATACAAAACAACCTTTCCTGCATCGGCAGGATTTTATACATCGACGGATGAGTTCCTAAAAACATTTGATTTCGATGAACTCGGCAACGAAGTAATACTCGTCAAGGGAGCGAGAACATTTGCCTTTGAGAAGATTGTGCATCATATACAGCGTAAGGTGCATGGAACGGTTATGGAAATCGACCTCGATTCGGTGATCCACAACCTCAACTTCTTTAAGTCACTTTTAAAACCCTCAACCAAAATAATGGTAATGGTAAAAGCCTTTGGATATGGAAGTGGGAGCATAGAGATCGCCAACATCCTTCAATACCATAAGGTTAATTATCTCGGCGTCGCGTATGCAGATGAAGGAGTCGAGTTGAGACGGAATAATATCAGCATACCAATTTTGGTGATGAATCCATCGGAAGACAGCTTTGATGCGATAGTCACTTATGATCTCGAGCCGGAGATCTATAGTATGAGAATTTTCAACGCGTTGATAGGATTCTTAGAGGGTCGGCCCTGCAAGATCCACCTCAAACTGGACACTGGTATGCATCGGCTTGGTTTTGAGGAAGCAGATATACCGGAAGTTATTGCTCTTTTGAAGTCAAATCAAAGCATTAAGGTCGCTTCCATCTTTAGTCATCTTGCAGGCGCAGATGAGTCAACTCACGATGATTTTTCGCAAGACCAATTCAATAGATTCAGTTCTTGGGCTGAAATGATTTCCGAATCCATAGGTTATAAGCCTTTGTACCATGTTCTTAATTCTCCGGGAATCTTAAGATTACCACACTTCCAACTCGATATGGTGCGACTTGGTATAGGATTATATGGCGTGGATCCAACGAACGAAGGCTTTAATCAGCTAAGGCCAGTGGCAACATTAAAAACATTGGTGTCCCAGGTCAAACATATTAAGAAGGGTGAAAGTATCGGCTACGGACGAAGTGCATACGCCGAAAAAGACTCCACCATCGCAACTATTGCGGTAGGTTATGCAGATGGCTTCAGCCGCGCGTTCAGCAGGGGAGTCGGCGAGGTCCTCATCCGCGGGCAGAAAGCGAAAGTCATCGGGAATGTCTGCATGGATATGACAATGATTGATGTGACCGACATCAATGTGATGGAAGGGGATGAAGTTATACTTTTCGGAAAGGATTTTCCGATTCAGGAAATTGCGTCAAGTATCAACACAATCCCCTACGAAATTTTAACTAGCACGAGTGAGCGCGTTAAAAGGATTTTCATTTCTGGGGGAATTTGACACTAGCCACACCCTAGGTTTTTTTTCAGATCACGATCGGCCAAGCCCCCAAAATCAAAGGTTTTATCCTCCTCCGGAGCCTGAGGCGTGATTTGAGCTGGTGCCTTTTTGACAGCCTTTTCAGCCCCTTTTTTTGATTTCTTTTTCCCGGCTTTATTCATATCGATAAAAAAACGCATGCCCTTGAGCTTCAGTTCGAAACTAATTTAAATCATTGCTTGGGATAGCTGGCGCCCATATATTTGCCTTGTTTAAAATTAATCTAAATAAATGGCTGGAGGAAATAAGAGCGTAGCCGAAATGAAGCCGGGAGAGATTGGGATTGTAGCCGGCTTCACTGACGATCACCTTTCCGTGAAGCTGATGGAAATGGGATGTCTGCCGGGCTCGTCCGTTCGCTTCAATTTTACAGCGCCTTTCGGGGATCCTGTATGCATCAGCATTTCAGGTTATGAACTGTCCCTTCGGGTTGAGGAAGCCTCGGCGATTAGAATCCTCAATTAATGACAACAACACCTCGGCGTTCCAAAATAGCCTTAGTAGGGAATCCAAACTCCGGAAAATCCTCGCTATTCAATCACCTCACTGGCCTCAACCAAAAAATTGGAAATTTTCCTGGCGTCACGGTCGAAAAGAAGACCGGCGTGAGCTCAATGCTCGATGGAAGCATTGTTGAAATAATCGATTTGCCGGGCATCTACAGCATTTATCCGCGAAGCCTGGATGAACAGATCGTTGCTGAAGTTCTGCTGGACCATCATTCTCCTTCATCTCCGGATAAGGTTATTGTGATAGTGGACGGAACCAACCTTAAGCGTGGTTTTTTGCTGCTGACTCAGATCATTGATTTAGGTCTGCCGGCCATCCTTGCGTTAAATATGATGGATCTCGCCGCGAAGGCGGGCATTAGTTACGACTTTAACACTCTTTCCAAAAAGCTCGGCGTCCCGGTAGTTCCGATCAATGCGAGGAATGGCATTGGCATAGAGGAGCTTAAAAAGGAAATCGTCAAGCCGAATCATGTTGAAAAACAGGCCCATATATTCAGCGTGTGGAAAGAGGCCGAGGTTCCAGTTAAAATACTTCGCAATAAACTTGGAGTCGATAATGATTATGAGGCGTATCAATTTTTGGAACAGCCTCGCTCATTGAAGTTTTTGAGTAAAGACAAGCAGGCTGAAGTAACCGTCATCAGGGATCAGCATCAGTTTTTCCCTGGAAAATTCCAGGGAGCTGAAACAATTCAACGGTATAGCTATATACAGGACCTGCTTAATGAAATTACTCTAAAGTCATCTGACAATTCCTGGAAGAAGAATTCGGCACTGTTGGATAAAATCCTGCTCCACAAAGTTTGGGGGTACGCTATCTTCTTTGCCTTATTGTTCCTGATATTTCAATCGGTTTTTGCCTGGGCTACAGTACCCATGGACTTCATCGACGGAGCGTTTGCATCGATCAGCAGCTACCTTGGCTCCGTGCTTCCTGAAGGTGTTTTAAGCAGCCTGATCGCTGAAGGAATTATCCCAGGGATAGGGGGCATAATGATATTCATTCCTCAGATCGCTATTCTTTTTGCCTTCATTTCTATCCTTGAAGAATCCGGGTACATGGCGCGTGTGGTCTTCTTAATGGATAAGGTCATGCGAAAGTTCGGGCTAAATGGAAAAAGTGTTGTTCCGCTGATGTCGGGAGTAGCCTGTGCTATTCCCGCAATTATGGCCACACGAACAATAGACAATTGGAAGGAAAGAACCATTACTATTTTGGTTACTCCGCTAATGAGCTGCTCAGCCAGGTTGCCTGTATTCACTATTCTTATCGCACTGATCGTACCCGATCAGAAGGCATTGGGATTTTTTAATCTTCAGGGTCTTGCATTAATGGGAATGTATTTGCTGGGATTTGTATTTGCCATGCTATCGGCGTGGGTAATGAAAATTCTCATCAGGGTCAAAGAACGAAGCTACCTGATCATGGAATTGCCGACGTATCGAATACCCAAATGGTCTAACGTTGGTTATACCATACTTGAAAAGACCAAGGCTTTCGTTTTCGAAGCGGGAAAAGTAATCATGGCGATCTCCGTGATCTTGTGGGTCCTGGCAAGTTATGGCCCGGGAGATGACGTTAAGAACGCGAGGGCGAAAGTGATTGAAGAATCGAAGAATCTACGCCTCACTGAAGAAGGTTTGGAAAATCGGATCGCAGCCTACAAACTGGAACATTCGTATGCCGGCATAATAGGTAAAGCAATTGAACCAGTTATAAAACCATTAGGATACGATTGGAAGATAGGGATAGCGTTAATAACCTCATTTGCAGCGCGTGAGGTTTTTGTGGGAACAATGGCCACGATCTATAGCATCGGCAGTGTTGACGCTGATGACGCTTCTACCATCAAAGAACGGATGAAGGCCGAAATCAACCCAGAGACTGGACAAGCGAGATTCACACCCGCTGTCGGTTTTTCTCTGCTGGTATTTTACACATTCGCCATGCAATGCATGAGCACGATCGCAGTTGTCTATCGCGAAACCAATGGCTGGAAATGGCCAATGATTCAACTCGCTTATATGACACTTCTCGCCTATGTATCAGCCTTTATCGTCTTTCAGCTAATGTCGTAGCCATCCGCAGAATTTCTATATTTAGAAACTTATTCTGCATGAAGGAAAATTACCAGCTGGCATTGCTCTACTTTGTTCACTTGCTTATTGGAGCCGACGGCGTGGCTGACAGTACTGAAGTTGAAGCACTTTATAGGATCAAAAAGAAAGAAAATATTCCCGATCGAATTTATACAGATTTCAATAATTCAATATCATCCAAAACTGAAAGGGAAACATATCAGATCGCGATAGATCATCTCTTAAAATGTAATGACTCCGAAAAGCTGAAAGTATTTGGCACGCTTTATAGGTTATCCGAAGTGGACGGCCGTGTTCACACCAAAGAGATCAAATTACTCCTTTACTCAATTGAGGACGCTGGCATCGAATTCAACGACGTAGTCGATTATGCAAAGGCAAATCCATCGATCTTTTAAAAGTATATTTCCATTTGGGATGAAACCAGCAGTAACGCTATTAACAATTGTTGCTGTTGCGATAACCATTTCCTGTCGGGAGAAACATGTAGACACGGCTAATAAGTTTAGCGATCCAGTGTTAGTAAAGATCTATGATTTCAAGGATCGTCGACTGGCCGATAGTCTCTATCAATACTTCTCTAGCCCTGAGGAAGTTTACCGTGAGGAAGCCGTTCTGGCTTTCGCATCCATTCAAGATTCACTGGGTGTCACTGCTCTCGGTAAGATGCTAAACGACGAAAGTCCAAGGGTTCGCTCGGCCGCAGCGTTTTCAATTGGCCAGACAAGTTCATCGCTGGGGGAAGCGCTATTGACAGAATCGCTAAAAACGGAAAAAGAGAAATCGGTACGCGAGGAACTCATTGAGTCATACGGAAAAGTTACAAGGCGATGGGACCCTTCATGGATGGGAAGTGACGCGTTGGTGTCGGAAAGATTATCCTGGTCCATTTACCGTGCAGGCCTCAGGGGGATAGCAAACCCTCATCTCGACTCCGTTGCGTCCATTTTGTTGGGACCGTCTTTCGATCAAACCACCAGACTTGGTGCTGCTCATTATTTTTCCCGCACCGCAAAGAATTTCGAGAAATTCGAATCCACGATTATCAATTCGGCGACTCATGACTCTTCAGCTGAGGTTCGCATCGCGTCGACGCTTGCGTTGGGAAAAATCATCACCGATTCCTCTCTTTTCGCTGTGAGGAGTGTCCTCAAAAACGAAAGAGATTATCGTGTACGTGTTAGTGCTGTTCGCGCCCTTCGGCCATTCGCATTTAAAAAGATTAAATCAGATCTTATCTATGCGTTACCGGATACAAACATAAATGTGGCAATCGCCGCATCGGAGCTTATGGTATCCGCCATTGACAACGAATCGTGGAAAGAACTTCTCCCGATATGCCGTGGCACGCGCAACGGACGTGTACGCGCAAATCTTTATGGTGGTATTTTAGCTGCGTCTGACAACAAGGAAGTTGCTGAAGAGGTGGTTCGTTCCTATCGTGAGGCAACAAATCCATACGACAAAGCAGCGCTTCTTTCCTCGCTTAGTTCTTCCGTTATGTCGTTCGGATTCGTTCAGGAACAATTAGCCGAGTCCAGTGTGCCGGTAATCAAGACCGCCGCCGCCAGCACCCTCGTTGCCATCAACCATCGAAAAAATTTTGACAGCTTGTTAAAAGAAAAATTCGCTGGCATTTATCGCAAGGCTATTGAGGATGGAGATCCCGGAGTGATCGCAATTGTTTGCTTTGCGCTGGCAGATAGCACACTTGAATACCGTGGTGTAATTAAAGACGTATCCTTCCTCATTGAAGCAAAGACGAAGCTCAGCCTGCCAAGGCACATTGAGACCATTGTGCCAATCAATGCTGCGATTGCTTATTTAGAGGAAAAGCGTGATGAGCCATCGCAGGTGAATACATTTAATACTCCGGTTGATTGGTCTGTTGTCAAAAGTATTCGTAAAAATCAGACTGCCTCTATGTCGACCACAAAAGGAGTAATCATTATCAGGCTATATGTTGAAGAAGCACCGGGGTCCGTAGCCAATTTTGTCTCATTAATCAACAAGCGCTACTATGATAATATATTTTTTCACCGCGTTGTCCCTAATTTTGTGGCGCAGGCGGGTTGTAATAGGGGCGACGGCTATGGCAGTGAAGACTATTCGATAAGATCGGAGTTCTCGCAACGAAGATATTCAACCGGTAGCATAGGCATGGCTTCCGCAGGAAAAGACACCGAAGGAACTCAATGGTTTATCACTCATTCGCCCACGCCTCATCTCGACGGGGCCTACAGCATCTTTGGTGAAGTTGTCGAAGGAATGGATGTTGTGCATAGCCTTGAGGTAGGTGACAAAATCCTCAAAATTGATTTGATCAACTGAAGTACTGACGGGTTTGACTAACTTGCGACTTCAAATAATCTGTTAATATTGGACTCATCCTTTCAAAGCGATTTTAAACTTGGAATCTTGGGTGGTGGTCAACTTGGACGAATGCTCATCCAGTCGGGGATAGATTATAATATTCCTTTTTCGGTCCTTGATCCTGATGCACATGCACCATGCTCGACGTTGGTAGAATTTCATCACGGTAAGCTGACAGATTTCGATACTGTGATGAAGTTTGGTCTCTCCTGTGATATCATCACTATTGAAATTGAAAATGTCAATACGGCTGCTTTAAAAGAATTGGCAAAACAGGGAAAGAAGGTGTATCCTCAGCCCGATGTCATAGAGCTTATTCAGGATAAGCGAAGCCAAAAGATCTTCTACCGTGACTGTGACATCCCAACAGCAGAATTCATCCTGGTAGAAAATTCAAACGATGTCAGAAAAGGCGAAGACTATTTACCAGCTGTTAACAAACTTGGCAGGGAGGGTTATGACGGCAGGGGCGTACAGATCTTAAGGTCGCGCGCCGATCTTGATAAAGCCTTCGATGCCCCGGGACTGCTTGAAAAGTTGATAGACTTTGATAAAGAAATTTCGGTTATAGTTGCTCGCAACGCCCATGGTGACATCAAGTCATTTCCTCCCGTCGAGATGGTGTTTCATCCCGAGCAAAACTTAGTGGAATACCTGTTCGCACCAGCGGAAATTTCTAAAAAAGTTGAAAGCGATGCGGATCAAATTGCGAGGAAGATAATACAGGAGTTAAACATGGTCGGACTGCTGGCTGTTGAAATGTTCGTCACCAGAGACGGCTACGTGCTTGTAAATGAGATCGCCCCTCGTCCACACAACAGCGGACATCAAACAATTGAAGCCAATGTTACATCACAGTATGAACAGCACTTGCGGGCAATACTTGGCTTGCCCCTGGGGCATACAAGTCTTATCTTACCCAGCGCAATGGTAAACCTTTTGGGTGAACCAGGTTATACGGGGCCGGCGGTATACCGTGGATTTGAAGAAGTGGTCAAGCTACCTGGCGTTCACGTCCATCTATATGGTAAACAAATAACTAAACCGTTCCGTAAGATGGGGCATGTTACTATTGTGGATGCCGACGTAACGGCATTAAAGCAGAAGACTAATTTTGTAAAACAAACATTAAAAGTAATCTCTTGATCTTATGGAGAAGCCTGCCGTCGGAATCGTTATGGGTAGCCAGTCTGATTTAAAAATAATGAAAGAGGCTGCGGAATTTTTGGAAGAACTGGGTATTGCATATGAGCTTACAATTGTCTCTGCCCACCGCACACCTCTTCGAATGGTTGACTACGCAACAAAAGCCAGAGGTCGTGGCATACGAGTGATCATAGCTGGCGCTGGTGGCGCTGCGCATCTGCCAGGAATGGTGGCGTCATTGACGTCATTGCCTGTTATCGGTGTTCCTGTCAAGTCATCCAACTCAATTGATGGTTGGGATTCTGTCCTGTCAATCTTGCAAATGCCTGCTGGTGTTCCAGTGGCAACTGTCGCATTAGACGGTGCCCGGAATGCCGGAATATTAGCCGCCCAAATTCTGGGGGCCTATGACAAAAAAGTAGGACGATCTTTAGACAAATTCAAGAAGTCTTTAAAAAGCAAAGTAGAATCCGCCGCCCGAAAAATAGAGTCGAAAGGATGGAAAGACGCTTCATAACCATGTAGTTCCCATTTGTATCGAATTTCTGTAAATTCAAATTGCAGAAAAATCGGTTATGAAACCTCGAGAGAAGGGCTGGCTTAAGGAATACCTCGAGTTCCGAAAAGGCCTTTTAAAGAATATGCCTGTTGATCGTATCCAGAAGGCCTCTCATCCAGAGCATTCTCTATACGGCATTATCCAACCTACTGGTCTAATGTATGGACAGTCTGTTGAGGACTTCAACCTGCCCGAAAGCGAACAATGGGACGAGAAAGACAGGATGAAGATCTTGCTGGCGGAAAGCCTTATAGGTAGCTCTTTGTTGTTTTACGACAAACCTATAAAGAGTCCAGAGGAGATCTCTGGCATTATTCTCAAGACGCTGGAAAGCATTGGTAACTTCTATAATAACATATTTCCAGAATTGTCCACTCCAACAAAGACATTACTGGGACGAAAGAAATCCGCTCTTGAACTTGCCGAAAAAATTCTGGACAAACGAATTGAGCACACAAACAAATTCGTAGGTAATTTCTGGTCATTCTTTTTTCATAACGCGCTGCTTTTCCTGGACGTTTTCATTTATGGTCAATGGATACACACGAACGCTGATCGTATCGTTGCCGACTTTTTCCGTTATGAAAGAGATGAGCTTCGCTTTTCAGTCGTAAAAGTTATTGCAGCGGCGGCTCACGCAAACAAAGAGATCGTGCCTGAAGAGCGAAAGCTCTACGAACTATTTATCGATAGTACCGACCTTTCTTCTGAACGAAGAAAAGAAGCTCTCAAGATTTTTGAAGAAGGGTTTGCCGTTGAAGATATTAATTTACCATCAGAAAATTCATGGATCCTGAAGAAGTTCTTCCTCGAGGTAGCTATTCTTACAATTTGGGCCGACAAGAAGGTAGAACAAGAGGAGTTGGATTTCTTAAAAAGATTCTGTCACTACCTCGGATTCTCCGATGACGATCTGGAAAACAGCATGATCGCTATTGAAGGATTTGTGCTGGAGCATTGGCGACAACTTGAGTTTCTCCAGGACAAAAAAGACTATGACCATGTTAGTGAACAGTTCATCAGGCGAGTTACGAGGGTTGCCGAGAGGAATAAAAGCCGACTCATAAGGAGCATGGCAGAAAATGAGGAGGTGTTGAACCTCATGAAAAAGGCCCGCTCAAGCGAACTGAATGCTGAAGAAAAGGAGCGGGTCAGGTTTGCCCTTATCAAGATGTTGAGGACGATTCCAACGTTCGTTATTGTCTCGTTACCTCAGAAGTTCCTTACCCTTCCAATACTTCTAAAAATCCTTCCAAAGAACCTCTTTGCTGAAGGAATCAAGGAATAGATAACTATTCCTCTTTGGCCACCTTTCGCGGCACCAATATCGAGAATACGATCGACAGCGTGAGTGTTGCCAAAATAACTGAGAAGGAAGTATACACACCAACGTTGATGTCAAATATCTCCAGCAACATTTTTGCTCCGATAAAAAAGAGGATGATTGATAGACCTTTCTGCAGAAGATAAAATTTGTCGATGATGCCGGCCAGGAGAAAAAACATTGCCCGCAAACCCATCACGGCAAAAATATTTGAAGTGTAAACAAGGAATTCATTTTGTGTTATTGCGAAGGCAGCGGGTATAGAGTCAACTGCAAAAATCAAGTCTGTTGTCTCGATAAGCACTATCACCAGAAATAGGGGGGTGAACATCAATTTGCCTGCATGCTTCACAACAAACGCAGCACCGTGATCTTCCTTTGTTATTGGAAGATACTTGCGGCATAATTTCATTATCAGATTTTTTTCAGGCTCGATCTTTTCATCTCCATCTTCAAAATAAATCCTGATACCAGAATAAATAAGAAGTACACCGAAAAAGTAAAGTATGTAATGGAACCTATGGATAAGCAATGCTCCTACAAATATGAAAATCCCTCGAAATACGATAGCACCCAGAATACCCCAAAAAAGGGTTTTGTGATAGTACTCCTCTTTAACCTGAAAGTATTTAAGAATAAGCAAGATCACGAAGATATTGTCCACCGATAATGCATACTCCGTCAGATAGGCAGAGAAGTATTCAACGGCATGGTCAGCTCCATCCCATTGGTAAATAAAAAAGCCGAAGAGCGTGCTGATGAGTACCCAAAATATTGATTGATACAGAGCCGACTTTGTTGTGATCTTATGTGCTTGCTTATGAAACAGGCCAAGGTCAAGAACAAGAAAGACGATGATGATAAGAGCGAATACACCAAAAAGGATAGTCTCCCTATCATTATCATTTCTGAAAAGGGAGAATAGGAGTATGTTCACCACTGATTGCAAGGAGCGTTAAATTCCGGTTATAAGGGTTAAAACATCAAAAAACACAGGTTGTTGAATCCGTGGCTTTCAAAACTACAAATATATTTCGATCCTAGAAATACACATAGCCCATTTATCCCTTGCCCTCACGAAAAGAAACCCGGATGCAAAAAATTATCCGTTACAGCGTTCACAAATTCCCTGGATAAGTAGGTTGACCGCGTTTGCCCTGTAACCTTTGGGCAACTTTACTGACGGCACCTCTACATTCAGGCAATGGGTCTGACCACATTTCGTACACTTAAAGTGGACGTGGTCGTGATGATGTTCTGCCGTGGTGCAAGCCTCATTGCAGAGAGCATACTTTAAACTTCCTTCATCATCAAGTACCTTATGAATAAGACCTTTGTCCAGGAATGTTTTCAGGGTTCTGTAAACGGTAACGCGATCCAATGAATTGTCGATCTCCTTTTCAATGTCACCGTGCGAAAGGGCGTGGTTTTTTTTGAGAAATAGATGAAGAATCTCCTGCCGATTTGGAGTTGATCGCAGCTTGAAACCTTTGAGCAATGTTTCGGACACGGTGTTCATCCTTATGCCTCGTAGTTAATGTAACTGGAGTTTAAGCAAGTTACTATAAATACCATTATTGCGCTCGGTGAGTTCTTGATGTGATCCTACCTCAGCAAGCCCGCCCTCCTTGATCACAAAAATACGATCAACCTTTTTAATTGTACTTAGTCGATGGGCTATTATTATAGACGTTCTCCCTTCCATTAGCTTTTCAAGAGCCTCCTGTACCAGTTTTTCCGAGTGGGCGTCCAAGGAACTTGTTGCTTCATCGAGGACCAGGATGGCAGGATCCTTAAGTATTGCCCGGGCGATTGCAACGCGTTGCCTCTGACCCCCTGAGAGTTTAACACCCCGCTCTCCGACAACGGTCTCGAATTGCTCCGGAAAACACTCGATGAACTCGAGGGCATTAGCTTTACGCGCTGCTTCTCTTATCTCTTCAAACGTGGCGGTCGGTTTTCCGTAGATGATGTTTTCCTTAATCGTTCCACCAAATAATATAATTTCCTGAGGCACTATGCCAATATTCTTTCGATATGCTGTCAGATTAAAATCCTGCACTGAAGTACCATCAACTTTCACAGCACCAAACTCAATTGGATAAAAACGCATCAGAAGGTTAATGATCGTAGACTTGCCCGAACCGCTGGC
This sequence comes from Chryseolinea sp., assembly GCA_035316905.1. Classification (GTDB taxonomy): domain Bacteria; phylum Bacteroidota; class Bacteroidia; order Cytophagales; family Cyclobacteriaceae; genus Chryseolinea. Next base: position 13,385 of record DATHIE010000879.1, read on the forward strand.
TCCAACAAGAGCTACTTTTTCACCGGGCTCAATTCGAAAATTCAATTGCTTTAATACCGTGAAATCTTTCCTGGTCGGGTAAGAAAAGGACACGTCCTCAAATTCAATTTCACCACGTAATTTTACGCTCGCGCCTACCAATTCCTGTTCATCTTTTTCGTTCAAGATTTCAAAAATTCTTTCCGACGCGCCGATAGCCCTCTGTAACTGCGTATAGATATCGCCCAAGCCAGCGATCGACCCGCCGATGAATGACATATAGATTACGAAAGAGAACAACTCGCCTACGGTGACTTCATTTGTCTTAACTAACGAAGCTCCAAACCATCCGACTGCAACTATACCTCCAAGAAGAGCGAAGATGACAAATGAAATAAACAAGCCACGAAATCTGGCAGCGCGAATAGCAACATTAACAACCTCCTTGAGCGAAGAAGCATACCTTGTTATTTCGAATAGCTCATTGGTAAATGCTTTAACCACCGAAATAGACTGCAGAGATTCTTCGACAACCACGTTTGACTCCGCCAGCTTGTCTTGCGTTTTCCTGGACAACTTACGGATGTACTTGCCGAAGACCAGGGCAAGGATTACGAGGATCGGAAATGTTAACAGCATAAAAGCCGTGAGCTTTGGTGTCAAGTAAAAAATGATCGCCGTTCCAAAGACCAGGGTCAATAGTTGCCGCAGTAGCTCAGCCAATGTAAGGGAGAACATATCAGACAGGGTACCAACGTCAGAGGTGATCCTGCTCATCAGCTCGCCAACTCTTCTGTTGTCAAAAAAACTGAAGGGCAGCCATATGATCCGTGTATATAGGGCGGTTCTAAGGTCTGC
>DATHIE010000880.1:0-4679 GCA_035316905.1 Chryseolinea sp.
GGGTGCAGGCCTTGGCAAGAGTGTTGCCCTCATAACTGACGGGCGATTCTCAGGTGGATCACACGGATTTGTAATCGGTCACATTACACCTGAAGCGTACGAAGGGGGATTGATCGGACTTGTAGAAGACAACGATCCGATTGAAATCGATGTTCAAAAACATACCATCAATCTTTTGGTGGATGAGAAGATATTGACGAAACGTCGCGCAGTGTGGGTACAGCCCAAATTAAGGGCGAAGAATGGAATTTTATTGAAATATGCGAAACAAGTAAAAACGGCAGCTGATGGATGCGTTACTGACGAAGAATAAACCGGCGATTGAATCCAGCAAGGATAGCAATCAGCCAAAACAAAAAATTACTGGCTCCGAAGTTTTATTGCGCTGCCTGGTGGAAGAAGGGGTACAAACCATCTTTGGATATCCAGGCGGTGCTATCATGCCTGTGTATGATGCACTTTATCACTATGTGGATAAGCTCAATCATATACTTGTCAGGCACGAACAGGGAGCTATTCATGCCGCGCAAGGTTTTGCACGGGTGTCTGGGAAAGCTGGTGTCGTATTTGCGACGTCAGGTCCAGGCGCAACCAATCTTGTAACAGGACTTGCCGACGCCTTGATAGATTCTACTCCTGTGGTATGTATCACGGGACAGGTATTTGCTCATTTGCTGGGTACCGATGCGTTCCAGGAAACTGACGTTGTGAATACTACCATACCGGTGACGAAGTGGAACATCCAGGTGGCTGAAGCCAAGGATATTGCGCCAGCTGTCGCCAAGGCATTTTATATCGCCAACTCCGGAAGGCCGGGACCCGTGCTGGTTGACATCACTAAGAATGCACAAAATGAAATGATCGAAATGGCCGAATACCAGCGTTGTGAGGGTATCCGGACATACAAACCAAAGCCTGCTCTCCAGCAGTCTCAGGTCGATGCGGCGGCGGCTTTGATCAACGAAGCAAAACGTCCTTATATTCTTGCTGGTCAGGGTATATTACTTTCAGGAGCAACAGAAGAGCTTAAAGCATTCTCCGAAAAGACAGGAATTCCAGTAGCGTCTACGTTGTTGGGTTTGGGGGCTTTCCCCACGGATCATCCAAACTACGTAGGGTTCCTGGGCATGCACGGTAACTATGGTCCTAACCTCAATACCAATGAATGCGATGTGCTTATCGGCATCGGTATGCGTTTTGACGATCGTGTAACCGGCAATGTATCCAAGTATGCGCGTCAGGCGAAAGTTGTTCATATTGAAATAGACAAAGCGGAGATCCATAAGATCATCAGGGCCGAAGTAGCGGTGCACGCCGATGCCAAGGAAGCCTTGCAAGCCCTGATCAAGAAGTGTAAACCCAATCAGCATAAAGAATGGATTCACCGGTTTACTAAACTGAATGACATTGAGTATGAAAAGGTCATCACTAAGGAGTTTAATCCGACAAGCGATGCGCTCACAATGGCCGAAGTGGTACATCACCTGTCCAACTTTAGCAATGGTGAAGCGATAGTGGTAACAGATGTCGGCCAGCATCAAATGACGACGTCGCGGTACTACAAGTATAAGAATCCCCGCACCAACGTTACGTCTGGTGGCGCCGGAACAATGGGATTCGCTCTGCCTGCGGCCATGGGCGCCAAGCTCGGTGCGCCGGAGAAAGAAGTTATCGCCGTCATTGGCGATGGCGGTTATCAAATGACCATTCAGGAACTCGGAACGATCATGCAGTACAAAATACCGGTGAAGATCGTTGTGCTCAACAATAACTTTCTGGGTATGGTACGGCAATGGCAGCAACTATTCCATGGCAAGAGGTATTCCTGTACGGAAATGCAAAACCCCGATTTTGTAAAAATTGCTGAAGCCTATAGTATACCTGCACGGAAGGTGGAGAAAAGAGAAGATTTGCAAGGTGCAATTAAAGAAATGCTCGCGGCCAAGACTCCGTACTTTCTTGAAGCCGTTGTGGGAAAAGAGGACAACGTGTTCCCGATGGTGCCAGCAGGTCAAGGTGTAGCAGACGTGTTATTGGAAGCGCCGAAGCCAGCACAATAACACACACTAAAAGAACAATTTATGAAACAGGAATTCACACTCGAGATTCATTCTGATAATAACTTTTCCGTGCTGAACAGGATTGTAAATATCCTGAATCGCAGAAGAGTCAGGATAAAAAAACTTATAGCACACGAAGACGAAAGCGACTTCAAAAGAGGAGTTGCTGTAGTCCTTCTGTTTACCACAGCCGACATGATGGAAAAAGTAAAACATCAGCTTGAAAAACTTATCGAGGTTGAGAACGCAGTGTACTATGAAGGAAGCAGCGAGTACTGCGAGCTGAGCTCTAAACACTCTGGGATAGGGGTATAAGGTATAGGGTATGGGGTATAAGGTACAACGCACGCCTATACTCATGCCCCACTCAGACCTCATAACTTTTAACTAATAAACACACACGCACTCTCACCCTAACTACTAACTACTAAATTCTAAATTCTAAATACTAAGTAACAATGGCAAAGATCAATTTTGGAGGAACGATCGAAGAGGTTGTAACCCGGGAAGAATTTCCAATGGAAAAAGCGCTCGATATAATGAAGAATGAAACGATTGCTATTATCGGATATGGTGTTCAGGGACCTGCCCAGGCTCTCAACCTTCGCGATAATGGCTTCAAAGTAATTGTAGGTCAGCGCAAAGGTTCAAAAACATGGAACAAGGCTGCTGAACACGGCTGGGTTCCGGGCGAAACGCTGTTTGAGATTGAAGAAGCTGCTAAGAAGGGAACAATTATCCAGTTCCTGCTTTCAGACGCTGGACAGATCGAACTGTGGCCAACGATCAAGCCTCACGTAACAAAGGGCAAAGCGTTGTATTTCTCTCACGGCTTCGGTATAACCTTTAAAGAACAAACTGGAATCATTCCTCCTGCTGATGTAGACGTAATACTTGCTGCACCAAAAGGTTCAGGAACCTCCGTGCGACGTCTGTTCCTCCAGGGAAAAGGGATCAATGCCAGCTTCGCAGTTTTCCAGGATGCAACAGGAAAAGCAAAAACAAAAGCAATCGCTTTAGGTATAGGTGTGGGCGCCGGATACCTGTTCGAAACAGATTTCAAAAAAGAAGTATACTCAGATCTTACAGGCGAACGTGGCACGTTGATGGGCGCTATCGCAGGAATTTTTGAAGCTCAGTATGAAGTGCTTCGCGCAAATGGTCACTCTCCATCGGAAGCCTTTAATGAAACTGTCGAGGAATTAACACAAAGTCTTATGCCACTTGTTGCTGAAAATGGCATGGACTGGATGTATGCTAACTGCTCCACTACAGCACAACGTGGCGCACTCGATTGGAAAAAGAAATTTAAGGCAGCAACACTTCCTGTATTCCAGGAACTTTATAAGAGTGTTGCTAGCGGTCAGGAAGCGAAACGTACAATAGAAACGTGTAGCAAGCCTGATTACCGTGAAAAACTCGCGGAAGAATTAAAAGAAGTTCGCGAAAGTGAGCTATGGCAAGCTGGCGCGGCGGTACGCAATCTCAGACCAGAGAAAGCTACCGTTGAAGCAAGCATGATCAATTAACAATCACCTATACCCTGGCATTAACAGTGCCAGGGTTAAATGCACTTCCCGTCATGATGTCGACCTCAAAAACGTACGACCTGAATATCAATGCAGCCGCTTATGCGCTCAAATCGGTTGTTCTTAAAACACCGTTGCAGCATCATCGTAAGCTGTCAGAGAAGTTTAATGCTGAAATCTATCTCAAGCGCGAAGACCTTCAGGTAGTACGTTCTTATAAGATTCGAGGTGCCTATAACCTCATTCAAAGTCTTAGCGAGGAACAGCGCAAGCGCGGAGTGGTGTGCGCCAGTGCCGGTAACCATGCACAGGGGGTCGCATTCGCCTGCAAGTACCTGGATATAAAAGGCGTGATCTACATGCCTGCTATAACACCAAAGCAGAAAATCAAACAGGTTAATATGTTTGGTGGTAACAACATTGAGATAGTGTTGATCGGCGATACATATGATGAGTGCCAGACACACGCTGTCGAATTCAGCAATCAGAACAACATGGCGTTCATCCCTCCTTTCGATCATCTCAAAGTAATTGAAGGGCAAGGAACCGTAGGTAAAGAGATACTTGATGAGACATCAAACATCGATTACATCTTTATCCCTATCGGAGGCGGTGGACTCTGCTCAGGTGTTGGTCAATACTTCAAAGTTTTCTCTCCTCAGACCAAGATCATCGGCGTCGAACCGTTAGGAGCCCCATCGATGAAGGAAGCGCTCAAAGCGGGCAAACCTGTGATATTGGATCATATACAGAAGTTTGTTGATGGCGCTGCAGTAAAACGCGTGGGTGATATCACGTTCGAACTTTGCAAGGACACCTTAACAGATATGCTTTTAGTACCTGAAGGGAAAGTAAGCTCGACTATACTGCAACTTTACAACGAGGATGCTATCGTCGCGGAACCTGCCGGCGCTTTGTCAATAGCTGCGTTGGAGCAGTATGCAGAACAAATCAAAGGCAAAAAGGTTGTTTGTATCCTCAGCGGCGGCAACAACGACATCGACCGGATGCAGGAGATCAAGGAACGGTCACTGCTTTACGAAGGTCTCAAACATTACTTCATCGTACGCTTTGCGCAACGTCCCGGTGC
>DATHIE010000881.1:0-7642 GCA_035316905.1 Chryseolinea sp.
TGGACACGACCTTTGAATCCGTCGCCCAGATCGATTTCACCCACGTAAAAACCCGGCTTTAGCAGGTCCATATTCCAGGCGTGATGCAATGCCCGTCGCTTTCGAACGGTCTGCTTATAGTCTATCGCGCTTATTGAAAATTCGTCGTATTCAATCTCCAGGCATTCTGCTTCAACATGGGTGGTTTGCGTTGTGACCTTATTCATCACAACGCAATACTTGTTTAGGTTTTTTATCGAGGGAATGCGCCACATTAAACGCCAACCGACATCGGCCTTTTCGAAGGTTATACTTCGTGGAGTAAAATCATATTTATAGATAGCTCCCGCGGGTCTAATAATTTCCTCTTTGGAAAAGTAACAGCGACCGAGTACCGGTTCAGCGGCCCGCAGCTCATTATCGCCGCAGACGAGAACATCTTTCGTTTCAATTAGCAACGGCCGCCCCATACCGTCATCAGGAAGGTGTAAACATTCTTCAAGACTGCCGTCTGCTCTTTTATACTCCTTCGATCCTTCAACTTCGAAGATTGTACCTCCACGGAAAACGGTAATTCCTTCTTTGACTGCTATCAACATATTCTACTATTGCTCATTGCTCATTGCTCACTGATTACAATATTGTCGAAAAACACTCTATGGCCATGTTACATTTTACGCATTTTGTGCCCTCTAATGCGCAAAAATAGCCCACGCTCAAGGCGATGGGACCTTATCTTTGAGCCATACATTTGGAAACAGAACTCGTTTCTAAATGCAATTCAATTGAAATCGTTTCGGGTATATTGGGGCGGGGCCGGCAACTCTTTATTGCCGGCCTTTGCATTTTGTGACCATGTGCAACTTCGGTGACTCAGCACATACCTTTGTTCAATTTGTTTTAGCATATCGCAAACAATCATGAAAACCGGATCCCTTATTTATTTAATTCCCGTTTTTGCCATTATCCTTGAATCGTGTCAGCCAAATTCCAAAGGGGAAACTTTTTCCGTTGAGCAGACAAACTACAACGACACCGTATTTTCTCAAGAGTACCATGAGGCTTATTCCCTCGGAAAAGGTTGGGATATTGACGTCCGTAGCATTGCCCTTGATCTTGACGATAACGTTTGGATTGCAACGGGTGACGGAGTATTTCGGAAAAATGTTGGTGAGCAATCCTGGCTACCGGTACTTCTGAAAGAAGAACAAGGACCGTCGTTTGACGTCGAAGTTGATCAGGAATCAGTTTGGTTCAGCACATGGAATGGAGTGTTCCAGTTTCGGGATGGCAAACTTCATAAGATGCCTGGCGCGACTCCGCCGATTTCAACCTTGTGCATTTCCCGTGAAGGCGTGTATGCCCTGGGGCCGAAGGGAACATGGCTTTGTTCCAGAGATAAATGCGAGTTGAAAAACTTTCCGACCGCACGTTCAATCCGTGATGCAATATCTGACAACGAAGGTGGCATCTGGGTAGGCACCGATGTTGGACTGTACCATTGTACACCTGAATCGACACGCCACTTTGTGAATAAGAACGATGTGATAAGTGCATATATCAGTAGCGTTGCAACAGATGGTCCTAAAATTTGGGCTGGTGGTCTTGGAGGAGTTACGATGATCGAGAACGATAAAAAGATTGACGAGCTTCTGCCGAAAGACGGGATACCTTCAATTAATGTGAATTGTATCGAACGTTCTCCTAAGGGCGTTATGTGGGTCGGGACTGACGTCGGCGTGGTTCGCTACCGTCCAGATAATTATCGGGACACTCATTCGCTCTTGTTCAGCAGGCGATGGCTGATGGATGATAAGGTAAATGACATCGCTTTTGATTCAAAGGGGAACGCCTGGGTCGCGACAGCAAATGGTGTCAGCGCTATAAAGCAAAAAACGATGACGCTTGCAACGAAGCAACTATACTTCTATGATGTGTTGATGGCAAGACATATTCGTGAGCCGTGGATTGCAGGACAATGTCGCTTGCCAATTGCCGGCGATACGACACGATGGGAACCTGAAGATGACGACAACGACGGTGAGTACGGGGGCAATTACCTTGCAATGGAGAGTTTCCGTTATGCCGCAACGAAAAGTGAAGACGCGCGGACAAAGGCGGCTAAAGCTTTTCGATTCCTGAAACTTTTGCAGGAAGTCACTAACACCGACGGGTTCTTTGCAAGAACTATTGTACCCTCCGAGTGGACGTCAGTTCATGATGGTAACCGCGTGTATTCAGAACGCGAGATGGCCGACGCGTTGGTCAAGGAACCACGCTTCAAGCCGGTAGCCGTCAGGTGGAGAAAATCGGAGGACGGCAAATGGTTATGGAAAGGTGATACCAGCAGCGACGAAATCTGTGGTCACATGTTCGGCTATTATTTCTACTACGAGCTTGCGGCTGATGATGAGGAGAAAAAAATTGTAAGGAAGCACGTCGCAGGAATTGTCGATCACCTCGTACGCAACAACTATTCACTAACCGATGTTGATGGTCAGTCTACAAGGTGGGGAGTGTGGTCTCCGGATAAATTGAACAGAGATCCGGAATGGTCCCCGGACAGGAATCTCAACTCGATGGAGTTGCTTGGTTTCCTCAAGCTTGCTTACTACATGACTGACGACGAAAAATATCAGACAGAGTATCTACGACTTATCAAAGAAGAAAAGTATCTCGAAAACATGGGGAATATTCCAGCGCAAAACAAGGCATGGTTTGTCTACTACGACGTAATTCTTGCCGCTTATGCTTATCCGGTTTTATTGAAATGTGAAAAAGATCCGCACCTCTTAAAAATTTACGTAGACCACATCGACAAATGGATTGAAACGCGCAAGAATGATAACAATCCATTGATAAACTTTATTTATTGTTATTCGCGGAACAAGAAGGTTGAATTGCCATCCTCTATCGCGTTGTTGAAAGACACTCCATTGGATCTTATCGATTGGACAATCGATCATTCAAAACGTGAAGACATCGATCTGGTCCGACAACCTACCCTTGATGAAATTCAGGTGAGTGTGCTTCAGCCTGCCAGTATTCGTTCAACGATCCGATGGGATAAAAACCCCTGGGCTGTAAATGCGGGTAACCACAACATGGAGCGCGAGCCCGTTTTCTGGCTTCTGCCATACTGGATGGGCCGATATCTGGGAATGATCAATGAACAATGAGCTTTGAACTGAGTCGTTAACAGTGTTAAGTTAAGTTTATTTTAACGGATAAGATTGAATGTTTCACCCAGGCTGGACGTCGGTTGTTTATAGTCCAATGCAAATACATTTTAACGCAGAGGGAATGCAAATGCATCAGCAGGACTCTTTCGTGAGAAGCGCGGCGAGACTGGTTTACGTTAACTTGATAGTGCATCTGATGCGCAGAGGGCGCAGACAGCAGTTCTGATCGGTTGCAGTCGCGCAAGCTTGGTCATAGGTAGTCAGCCCGATAAATATCGGGCTGGAAAAAGAAAGTTCTGATACCTTAAATCCAAGCAAGGCGCGACTACGCCCCATGGGACCTGCACTTTGCGGCCTTTGCGAATTAGGTACGTTTTCAAGATAAGATGAATGAACCTCCCTGTGCTTCGTACGAGGAAGTCGCTGTGATGCATTTATAAATCCTTTGCGTTAAAAATGTATTTCTTTGCTAATTTCGAAAGCTCGTTCTTGGAAGAAGCTCATGAGTCAAACGTCATTTCAACCTTAACACAGCACCAGTTATTTTTCTCCCCCTTGAGGGGGCTTTGAGGGGCCAGGGGGTCGGCAACCCCATTTTCGCAAATGCGTCCTTTATAAACGTAAAAGCCGTACGATAACTTTTGTTGTTTTGACGTCCTTGCGACGTGAATTTCACAATTATATCAAACCATTTATGAAAGGATTAATACGCTGCAGTTGGTTGTTTTTGGTGATTGTGGTTATTGCTTGCTCACGCGATAACGATTCCGCGGGTACACAACCGGTGCACAAAGACGTTTCTTACGTTCAGACGTATTGTGTGAAGTGGAACCTTGAATTGGAAAATGTCACGTTAAAAAATGTATTCAGTGACAGGAACGGTGCTATTCAACTCTATTCATCAGCCGGTTTGCTAAAACCTTTTGCTGGCGAATTCCTTTACCCTGGCACTCTGGTATCCGATAAAACATACAGGCCAATCGCTGATAAAAAAATTCTCAACCTCGGACTCTACAAAGATCAACTTGTTTATCTCGATGATAAGGCTGTGTTGAGCAACGCATGGGCGGGTTCTCTTTATTCACGCTATTCGATGCCCAACGCAAATATGTTCGAAGGAGGAAAGGATTTTTCTTTTTTGATCTCTGATGGCGAATCTCTTCAATACCTGAAAGACTCGAATGCTACCTGGAAGGGAAAGAACAACGAACCTATTGTTGATATCCTTTTTGATGACAACCGCAATGCATTCTGGATCCTTGGAAAAAAATCTATTTCGCTCTTCGATGCTGCATCAAACAATTTATCTCAAGTGTTTTCAGGAAATGACCTTACCTGCTTTGCCTTATTTTCAAACGCGAGCGAATTGGTAGTGGGAACCTCAGATGGCTATTTTATCCTTGACACCAATACAAAACAACAAAAGGGCGAAACAGTCAAAAAGCTTCCATGGATGGAACTTACAGCCGTAAACGAAGTAAACGGCAAGCTGTGGTTTGGTTCAACAAAAGGTGCCTTCATGCTCGACACTGATGGCAAGTACAAATATTACGCTTCGAAACGTTGGTTGCCTTCCGATTCAGTGACGTTCATTGAACAAGGTCCAGATCAATCTGTTTTGATTGCCACTCAGAAAGGATTGTCACGTATCATCTTCAAGAACATGACACTTCACGACAAGGCAATGTATTATGAAAAACAAGTCAGATCACGTCACATACGACATGGCTTTAATGCAACACTTGGTTACATGCAGGATGGAAGTCTTGCTACCGGATCACTTGAAGATTCAGATAATGACGGGCTGTGGACTACAATGTATCTCGCTGCTGAAGTGTTTCGATACAAAGTAACAAAGTCGGATGAAGCATTGGAGAATATTCGCGAAATGATGGATGCCATGGAACGTCTTTACACCATCAATGGAGTTAAGGGAGGATTTCCGTCAAGATCCTTCGAGCGTAGAGGATATAAGTATGAGGACAAGCCGTGGAGGAGAGCTAACGATCCGGAGTGGGATTGGAAGTCTACAACCAGCAGCGACGAAGCGATTGGACATATTTTCGCTTTTGCCACGATGGCTGAACTGCTCGAAGATCATAAGGATCTCCAGGACCGGGCTGTGACATTGATCGATTCTCTGATGCAACACACTGTGGACAATAATTATTATATGATTGATTGGAACGGTGAGCCGACGCTGTGGGGAAAATGGAATCCCGATTACGTGAATGCAAGGCCTGTCGGAGTTGGCGATAGAAAAATCAATTCTTCAAACTACATAGCGATGCTCCAAACGGCGTATCATTTTACGAAGAAGGAGATATATAAAGAGAAGGCTTTCGAGTTGATGACAAAATACGGATACTATGAAAACCTAATGTTCCCAATGGGCCAGGTAAGACAAGCTGACAACTCGGCTGATGACTGGAGCAAGATGTTGTCGGAATCGTGGAATCATTCGGATGATGAAATGTACTTTGTTGGATACTGGGGACTTTACCGCTACGCATTTAATGATACACTGAAGACAAAGTTCAAAGAATCGATAATCGACCACTGGCAAATTGAACGGCCCGAAAAGGAAGGTGCATGGAATATTTTCACCGCGATGACCGGTACACCTGACTTCGATCTCAATGAAGCTATCTGGTACTTGCAGGAATATCCTCTTGACCTTGTTCATTGGAGGATCACGAACAGTACTCGGAAAGATATCGAGATGCTTGAACCAAACTTCCGCAAGCAAACGACAAAGGAAGTGCTTCCTGCAGGCGAGCTTCCCATTAGCAGGCACAATGCAAATCGTTTTCAACTGGATGGAGGTGACAATGGAACGTCTGAGTACAGTGCGGGAGATATCTGGTTATTGCCTTATTGGATGGGCCGGTACCTCGAGGTCATCAGCGCACCACAATAATAAATTTGCATGAGTACGTTGCAGTCAGTCCCCGGCAAACCCAGGCTCACTTCGCTTGATGCAATGCGCGGCCTAACAATTGCCGCGATGATCGTTGTTAACTTTCCGGGAAATGACGAGCATGTATTCGCCCCGTTGAAACATACGGTGTGGAACGGCCTGACCCCGACTGATCTGATCGCTCCATTCTTCCTTTTTATTGTAGGTATTTCAATAGTACTGGCCTATTCGAGGAGGGTGAATGACCCTGATCGTGATCTATACAAAAAGATTGTATTCAGAGGCGCCAAGATTTTTGCGGTCGGTATTTTTCTTAACCTGCTTCCTGATTTTAATTTCTCCGACCTTAGATATACGGGAACACTACCTCGAATTTCGATAGTATTTTTAGTCTGCGCGGTGTTGTTCCTGAATACATCCTTCATGCAACAGGTATGGATTGGTATCACTGTATTGCTGGGTTATTGGTTGGCGATGACGCTTATCCCAACGCCTGGATACGGGAAGGTGATGCTTGAACCTGGTATAAACCTCGCAGCCTGGATCGATTCGAAATTCCTGCCCGGTAAAATGTGGCAGGGTACATGGGATCCGGAAGGAATTTTGAGCACATTCCCGTCAATTGTATCAGGAATTACAGGATTACTTGCAGGCAAACTATTAATCAGCAGCAGGTCGCCGGAGCGTAAGGTTATATACTTAATGGTTGTGGGGCTGGCTTCCGCTGGTGTTGGGTATATCTGGAACCTGGCCTTTCCTGTAAATGAAAATCTATGGACCAGTTCTTTTGTATTGGTTACATCTGGAATGGCTGCCATGGTGCTTGGCGCGGCTTATTATACTGTGGATGTCCGGGGACTAACCTGGGGTACACGCACGGGGATAATTTTTGGGGCGAATGCGATCACTGTATACGTTCTCGCCGATATTCTGGCACTGATCTTCTACAGGCTTCCCGTCGCAGGATATCCACTAAATGTTCACGGAGTTTCGACAATTCATTCAATGGGAATGTCACAAGAGCTGGCCGGCATGATCTACTCCTTATTCTTCGTCTGTATCAATTTTATTCCAGCTTTTATTCTCTACAGAAATAAAATCTTCATAAAACTCTAAATGATCAGCCATCTGGCCGGATGGTCAATGGATCGTCCATAGTTTCAAAAATTTTTGCCGGGTGCTTGATCTGAGGGTGATAAACACAAACTTTTTATTTAAAATCGCCGTATGAATTTCACCCGTTCTCTACCCGCTATTCTCCTTTTTCTTATTGTCGTCGCTTCCTGTAAAAAAGAAATTGATTATACTACCGGGGATAAGATTGCAGTCCAGTGGGAGCTGGTCACGAATTTTACGGATGAAAAAGGCGTGTTTGACGCGAGATTTGTCCTGAAGAACAACAGTGAAATGGACCTCACGGACAAGAACTGGGCTTTGTTTTTCAATATGGCCCCTCGTCCCATCCTTGTAAACAAAACCCGGCAACCCGCAGATGTTCAGCACATCAATGGCGACTGGTATAAACTCGTACCTAATGAAGGCTTTGAACTTGAAAAAGACG
>DATHIE010000882.1:0-5517 GCA_035316905.1 Chryseolinea sp.
TTCAAATCGTCCTGAATGCTATTAAGCCCTTCAGCTTCCTGAGCCGTTAATCTGAATCCATTAAGAGCAAGATCGATCGCAGGCTGAACAAGATCCTTCCATGGAAGGGTGCCATATTTGGTATGTGCTGCTTCGAGTCCGGCTACCGTTCCAGGTATTCCATTTGCGAGGTGGCCTTTTTGACTCAAACCCTCGACAACGCCTCCAACTTCATTGAGAAACATGTTTGTGCTGGCTGCCCCGGGAGCTTTTTCGCGATAATCAAGCGCATCCACGCTGCCATCGTGTTTGCGTACGACCATAAAACCTCCGCCGCCAATATTTCCAGCAGAAGGATAGACAACGGCAAGGGCAAACTGAGTAGCTATAGCTGCATCGATTGCGTTGCCTCCCTTGCGCATGATTTCGACGCCTACCTTGGATTCCAGCCGATGCGCCGATACCACCATCGCTGAATCTGTAGTCAGGCCGACAACCCGTGACTTCTGTTTGGAGGTACAGGCAACCAGCACTAAGGCAGATAAAAGTACAAATAGTCGATTCATCATTCAGCTATTGGTTTAGTCGTCGTAAAAGTATTAATTCCAGACAAAACTTTATATCCAGAAATGAGCCTCAGAAAAGAGAAGGCCGCCCGTTTAAAGGTTCAGGTGCTTGATCAAACCACAAAGCTGATCGGCAAAAAGTCTTTTGAAGATCTGTATGTGGACGACATTTGCGCAAAAGTAAAGATCTCGAAAGTGACCTTATTCAAATACTTTCCGCAGAAGGAGGATATACTACTTTATTATTTCCGTGTGTGGTGCCTTACGCGTTCTGTGGAGATGACCTTAAAACCACGGGAAGGACTCGCAGGTATTTATTACCTTTTTGACAAACTCAGTGAGGAGTGCGATGAACATCCCGGACTCATGCTCAGCCTCGTTGGCTATCTATCCGATTTTAAGCGCTCACCAAAACCTTTTCCAATCAAGGCAGAAGAGAAGAAACTTATATTTCCTGATTTACCAAATATAGCCACGATCGAAATACTGTCGCTCGATCAGATGGTTGAGAAGTTTACTTTAGAAGCAATATTCAAGAAGGAAATTACAAAGTCGATCAGCACTCGCGATATTACCAACTTGATTCTTACAGTATTCTTTGGTGGAATTGTAGTAGCGCACATTAATCACCAAAGCCCACTAAAGAACTTCTTCCGACGGAACCTCGACTTGTTACTTAAAGGGCTTTCGTGACCCGGGTCCAGGGTATAAGGTATAAGGGTTAATTGTTAATGGTTAGTGGTTAAAATTCAATTCGACATTCGGAGTTCGGAGTTCGACATTCACCCACACTCGGCGAGGTGTAGGGAATAGGGGAATAAGGAAATAAGTGAATATGGATAGGTTCAGCCAACGAACTTCTAACTCCTAACTTCTAAATTCAGCTTTTCACTCGAACCGACTTCGTTCTTTTTATATGCCGGTCTTTTTTGCGGTCGTACCACCGGTGATGGTATTTTGGCTTAACAACTGAGGCTGTTGTGCCCGATTTTGGGCCGCAGGAGGGCAGTAGAAAGGAAAGTAGTATGACAGCTAAAACTAGTCTTCTCATGATTAGGAACGCCAAAATTAGCACTTTTTGCTATATTGGATAGATAAGTCTTTAAAGAAACGGTTCGTTAATTTTCGCCGTATAACTACCTTTGTTAATCTCTTAATTCCACCTCTATGGACATGCCTACGCAAAAGCTTCTGACGACAGTGGATGTTGCCCGGTATGTTTCGTCTTTCCACTTAAAACTTTTTAAGCAATGAAAAACGTGCTGTTCAGTCTGTGCGTGTTGTTTTTGGTTTCAACATTAGCTGTTGCTCAGGATGTTAAGGAATTTGATGCTGGTGTCGCCAAGTTCCGTGCAAAAGATTATGATGGCGTCATAGATGACTTTAGCACCATTCTTGCCAAGCCTGAACACAATAAACGGCTGGATGAGGATCTTTATTTTTATCGCGGTCAATCTTATTATCACAAGAACGAATACACCAAGGCTTTAGAAGATCTTGATCAGAGCTCCACGCTAAATCACTATAACAAAGGAGTCATTTACTGGTACCAGGCGCGTTGCTATGATATGCTTGGAAAAAAGAGCGAGGCTGAATCGAAGTATAATGAAGCGGTAACTGCTGCGGCAAGCAATAAAAAAACTTCAGCCCAAATCCTGTCCGACCGTTCACGGTTCCACGCCAGGAACGGTAACAAAGCCGCAGCCGATCAGGACCTCGCCCAGGCAAAGGCATTGGATCCGTCCAATAAAGAAATTTCAGGTGCTACAGTTCCTGTTGCTGCCGCCGCTAGCCGTACTCCCGGTGATGACAAGAAAACTCAGGTTATCGTAAAGAGTAATCCGAACACGAAGAAGGAAAGCGTCCCGACAACATCGCAGCCCAATACCACACAACAGCAAACAACACAGCAACAAAATTCCCCGCCACCATCTACGGCAAATGCTGAATTAGTTGCGGCAATGGCAGCTACCTATAAGGATGAAAAACGATACGCACTTGTAATCGGTAACAGCAATTACAACAAGGAGATTGGTATACTGAAGAATCCCTTGAATGATGCAACCGATGTGGCTACAGAACTTCGCAAGTCGAGTTTTGAAGTTCAGCTGGTTACAAATGCGACCTACGTTCAGATGCGCGAGGCCATGCGTAAGTTCCACGAAAAGCTTACAGCCGGACCCGTTGACAAAACGGTTGGGCTATTCTATTATGCAGGTCACGGTGTTGCTTACCAGGACGAAAATTATCTCGTACCCATCGACGCTGATGTAAAATTCGAAGATGACATCACGAGAATGTGTTTTCCTGTGCAGAGGATGGTGTTGGCAAATATGGAACGTTCAAACTCGAGGATGAACATTGTGATCCTTGATGCCTGCAGGAATAATCCTTTCCCAGCCACTTCAAGGTCAGTTTCATCAGGTCTTGCGGAAATGAAACGTGCACGCGGCTCTTTTATCGCCTATGCTACCGCGCCAGGTTCAGTAGCTTCTGACGGCTCAGGCCGCAATGGTTTGTACACCCAGGAATTTTTGAAAGCGCTTCGGAGACCAGGCCTTACCATCGAGCAGGTTTTTAAGGAAGTACGAAGTAATGTAATGCGCTTGTCGGGTGATAAGCAATACACGTGGGATAGCTCCAATATTGTAGGGGAGTTCTATTTTAAATTTCAATAGGCCACTGAATTACTTCAAAATCGTTCGTATCTTCCTATTTAAATTGGAGCCCTCTATGACGAAATTTACCTACCTCGCCTTCCTGGTGGCTTGTTCTTTTGTTGTCTGTGGTCAGGATGAAGGAACAATTGTAAAGCGCGAGCGGATTGATAGAAGCAAGAATATTTTTCTTGGATTTGGCCCGTCATTCACGTTGGGAGAAAATATTGGAGATTATAGCGTTGGATATAACGTGGAGGCTGGATTTTTGAAACGTGTTAATAGAGTACTGTCAATAGGTCCGTCTGTATCCTACATTGCTTTTGCATATGATCCTGAAAAGACGAAGGCCGAAAACGCGGAGGACCTTTACGTTGGAACTTCATACGACATAAACGGCTGGCATGATCGTTACGATCAGGCTGGCCTGAATCCGGACCAGGAATGGGATTTTGGCTGGTTGCTTAATCTTGAGGGTGGTAATATATCGCTGCTGTCGTTGGCGTTGAACTTGAAGTTCAACCTCATTCCAATTACCGACAAGTCAGTATTTTCAATTTATGGCTTCGCTAAACCCTTTATTTCATGGGCTAACAGGACGGCTGTTACCGGCTCTGGGCAGCGCTATATTTATGAAGCGTATGAGGACGAGGTTAATGAGCTTCTCTATCCTTACCCGCCTTATTCGGAGGTAAATATTTGGTATCTCGATGACGGAGAGGACGGAGTTGATCCGTGGGGGCCAACACAGATTCCAGCGTTGGCAGAGGAAAGTAAAATCACGGGTGGTATATTTGTCGGACCGGGCGTTGAATTTAATCCGGCAAAGAAGGTTTCGATCTATGCTCAGGCGGCTTTTGGTTATACGTTTCCGGTATCGTACGTAAGTACCGAATCGTATCCGAAAACAGTTCAGTCATATGTAAATCCTGAATTTCCTATTGTTGAAAAAGGCTTTCCTTCAGTTAATGTTCAACTTGGGGTTTCTTTCAATTTTTAATTGGCTTCGTAATGTGAAGTTGGTATGATCACAAGGCAATTCTTTTTAGTGACGATTGTAGCTTCCTTAGGGACCTTGTCGGGATTTGCCCAGTTCAAACTCTATGAGAAAGGCCATGATTATTACACTGCTGGAAAGTACCCGGAGGCTATAGTTAACTTTTCAGAATATCTCACTAAACCGACGCGTGACAAAGCTCTCGACGTTGAGGTGTTTTATCTTCGTGCCCTTTCGTACTACAAATCCAATGATTTCAAAAATGCTATAGGCGATTTTCAGGAAACGATTCTGTTGAATCACCAGAACAGTGGCAACATCTATTGGTTCCTCGCGAAGTGTTATGAAAAGACTGGCAGCCTGCAAGAGTCAGTAAGTGCCTATGGCAATTCGATCCGCTTACTTGATGCCAATAAGGAAAGTAAAGTGAAGTTGCTGCTCGAACGAAGCCAGATCCATTCGAAAATGGGCGCGTTAACTTTAGCTTATGCAGATCTTAAGGCGATAACAGTTTTGCAACCTGGAAATGCCGAGGCCAAGCGTGAGATGGAAAAGCTTGAAAAACAAAACCCCGCTATTGAAAGCAGCACTCCCGCAACAAAAACTGCCGCAACCTACACTCCGGCTGCCGGACGGACGCCAAATGACACAGGCAAGAAAACTGAACCGCCACCAAACACAGATAAGACCGAAGTAGCAAAGAGTAATACTCCCCCAGTTACCAAACCTGTTACACAGCCGGTTCAGCAAACTACTCAAGCTGCCGTCGCAACAACGCAGGCTTCAACTCTCGCGGAATATTTCAAGGACGAAAAAAGATATGCGTTGGTGATCGGTAACGCCAATTACCCAAAGAACATTGGTGTTCTTAAGAACCCAGTCAATGATGCGACAGACCTTGCGAAGGAATTACAGGCGTCGGGCTTCGATGTGCAGTTGCTGACAAACGCGACCTATGGCCAAATGCGTCTTGCAATGTTGAGGTTTAAGGAGAAAGTGGACGCAGGTGAAAGAGATAAGACCGTTTCATTATTTTATTATGCAGGACATGGTCTGCAGCGTGAGGATGAGAACTGGTTAGTTCCTGTTGATGCAATGATCGAATTCGAAGATGACATACAGCGTTATTGTTTTCCGGTGCAACGTATGGTGTTAGCAAACATGGAACGCTCAAACTCCCGAATGAATATTGTGATTCTTGATGCTTGCCGAAACAATCCCTTCCCAGCACTTAACCGGTCACTAGGCGAACAAGGCCTTGCGGAAATGCGAAAGGCACGCGGTTCGTTCATAGCTTACGCAACTGCTCCGGGTTCTG
>DATHIE010000883.1:0-8347 GCA_035316905.1 Chryseolinea sp.
CCTGCAACATCTGTTGCCTCAGTGTTTTTTTTCCATAGTCATAAAATTTAAAGTTTATAACTGGAAGTTACGAATTCAATAAAATGAGTTAATGATGAGGGGACTTACAAAAAACTACCGAAGGTTTTGTTCAACAATTTAATATACGTATTGCCGATATTTTCCTTTTATGTACATGGGCAATGGAATTCAATTTCTGTTGCACAAATTTTCAGTCGAAGCCCTTCAGTGCCATTACGGATCCTCCTCACTTCCTTAAAATCTTCTCCATTGTCTTTCCTTTTGCCAGTTCATCAACCAACTTATCCATATAGCGGATCTTTTGCATGAGTTTGTCTTCGATCTCTTCGACACGATATCCACAAATTACTCCCCTAATTTTTGAGACATTTGAATTAATTTGTGGCGCCTGGGCGAAGAAGGTTTCGAGGTCATTCTTCTGGTCGATCTGTTGTTGTAATGTTTGCTTATTATATCCTGTGAGCCAAAGAATAATCGCATCCAGATCTGTTTTTGTGCGTCCTTTTCTCTCGACCTTTTGTATATACAACGGATACACAGTTGCAAAAGGAATTTTAAATGCTCTTGCGTTATTCATGTTTTAGTTGTTAGTATATGTTTGCATCCTATGCTTGTGCCAAACATAGAGTATCAGCTTTCCATGTCTTATGTTACACTTAAGATTCAATAGCGAGGGTGGTAAATATCGTTAGTTACGTTTCGCTTTTTTGCGTTCAGTGCGGCTTTTTATCGTTCGGTTTGGGTTTCTCCATTTAAATCCAGGGTGCCATTTTTGAGATCAGAAACAACGATCCAAAAACTAATGTAAATAAAACTTGACATTTGGTAATTACAGTTTACATTTATGTCAACAAAACTTTACATTAAATCAAGTAAGCTTTACTTATGGAAACAAAATCAAACGAGTGGGAAGCCACTACCAGAAAGAACGTGAGGCACCTCGCTTATTGGACAGGTGCCTGGGTATTAACAGTAGCCTTAGCTTCTTTTGGTCCGAAATTTCTTTGGGATTACAATTCCAGCACGTCCATCGTAGCTATTTTGGTGAGTACACTTGTTGGCGTGGGTATGATCCTGATGAACAGGAAGTATACCAATGGATTAGACGAACTGCACAGAAAAGTTACTATGGAGGCAATGGCCATCGCATTGGGAGTTGGCGTGGTTGGCGGCTTGAGTTATTCTTTATTAGATGTATCTAATGTCATACCCTTCGATGCGGAAGTCGGTCCCCTGATCGGACTCATTGGGATAACTTATTTTATCGCATTTATTGTCGGTAGCATCAGATACAAATGAAGAATCGGATCAAAGTACTTCGTGCAGAACGTAACATGACCCAGGAGGATCTGGCGATTGAAGTTCAGGTCTCCCGACAGACTATAAACGCCATTGAAAAAGGGAAATTCGATCCCAGTTTACCGCTTGCTTTCAAAATTTCCAGATTATTTGAATTGGCCATTGAAGATATTTTTCAATATGAGTAACCAGAAAGGGGTGCAGTTTTAATTTGACCTTTCATCCATTTGATGATTAATGCAGGTCACAAAGGCCACGAAGAACCACGAAGGCCACAACGCATTTCTCTTTTCTCCCGATAGCTATCGGGAGTGCAAACTTGGTGCCCATCGTGACCCTGCATTTTATTTCGCGATGCGGGGGCTTTTTCATTCGGATTGCTAAGAAGCATTGCACTTCACTTTTTCAATTGTGCATCTACAGCTCAGGACCGCCAGCTAATTTTGTAAAGGAATATCTAATCCCACTAATATTCCAATCACGACTAGCCATACGCCTAAAACTAACGAGACAACAGAGATATACTTATAAAGGGGTTGTGCGCTCGGGTGGATGATCACTTTGAGCCTACTATGATCAACCGGAGATTCAAACATCCTTTCCGGCATTAGCATTGAATCATATGCCTCGATGTATTTCATATTGGAAAGAGTTATCGTGCAGCGACCAATACCACTTGTTGAGAATCCCCAGTACTCAATTCCCATCCGACCATCCTTTCTAAACCGTGGTGCAAGCAAATGAACACCAACTTCCAAGTCATCAAGGTCGTTTAAAATCAGTTTGCTAGCAACGCTTTGCAACTCGCGAACGAATCCGGCTCCAAGTATTGAGATAGAATAATAGCCGGGTCTCTGTATTTCAAATTCATGCGAATTATCTTCAAGATTAAATACTGCAATAGGGTTGATGCACATAACTTTTCGAAACATCTTTAAAGAATATGCTATCATGGCAAATCCTATAAACTCGACTATTAGTATTTTCACGTGCGTCAGCGTTACGAAAATAAAAGTAAATAACGTGGAGTCATTACAAACAACAACCCAGGCTTTAGCCTAAGCAATCACACAATGAAATGGTTAGTTTTTATTGGGCTAAAGGCCTAAATCATTGTCGGGGCGGCAATTGATGAATATTGTCTTGATTACCTCATAACCTATTTTTTCCATGCCTCCACGGTGATTACTCAGGATGACAGCTTTTGGAAGACATTGTCAAATTATTTCTTTGACTGCTCATATAGTTGTTCGTTATCTGATTTTATGTCTAGCCCATTTTGCACGATTTTTTCAAACACTGCTGCGGCAGTAGCAACTACGATAGAAACAAAAGTAGTTGCAATACAAATGGCGAGAAAACCCGCAGGGTCGTCATCTTTATTATGAAATATCCTTACGTATAGTCCTGCCATCACAATTAAAATGCTCAGTACGATTGCACAATATTTTATACTCTTTAAAGTCCTCACCGAGTCGAGTAAGAATACTTTATTTTGCCTGATATATCCGAGTAATTTGAATGCGTTATACAGCGCAATAAAAAATGGGATAGAGGCGGCATAGCCATACAAGATGAACGGATCAGAGTAAATGCTGAACAGATCTAAGTTTGTGGCTCTCCCCTCGATCTGGGGAAACCGAATCATGATGGCTAGTGCCACTATGCCAATAAGCACAATAACTCCCTGAAGAAATACTATTGAACTGTTTTTCATATTGTTGTTATTGTCACTGGTAACAACGCTAAATATTTTCGTTCCCATTTTGATAATAATTTAGGATTCCAAAAATTATTTGAGAACTCAAACATATAAAAAGTACTTTGAAGTACAAAGTGAATTGAAGCTAATTATTTTTGTCGGCTGGTATTGGGTATATTTTTTTGGATATGCATAGGTATCCGGTACTCATTTATCACCAAGTTGTTCTGCCAGGCCAATGAGAAGTCCTTCCGGTCCACGGATATAGCAGAGTCGATAAGAGTTCTCGTACTGAACGACATCACCAACGAGTTGTGCGCCTCGCTTGCGGAGTCTGTCGAGCACCTCGTCAATGTCGTCCACGGTGAACATTACTCGTAGGTAGCCAAGAGCATTCACAGGTGCGTTTCGATGATCGGCAACTACAGGCGGAGTGAGAAATCGTGAAATCTCTAGTCGGCTGTGGCCATCGGGAGTGACCATCATAGCAATCTCGACACGTTGTGAGCCTAGTCCGGTGATGCGCCCAGCCCATTCTCCTTCGATCATGGTTCGCCCTTCGAGCTTCAGGCCAAGCTCTGTGAAAAAAGCGATAGCCTCGTCGAGGGATTCTACCACGATACCGACATTGTCCATTCGCAACAATTTGCTTTTTGCCATAATTTTATCTCGTAATGAATTTAGATGTTATTTATTAAAAAGGATGTCATAAAACTTATCAATATCAACCAAGGTTGTAGGTAGTAGTTCGTGCGCATGTTATGGGACCGTGAGTATTAGTTTACCGCAGAGCGCGCCGAGAAATCCACGCAGAGAATCGCGGAGGAAAGCCAGATAATATCTATAAAAGCTTTTCATGGCACGGGATTGTTTTTTTTAGTCATCTCCGTGTTTTATATTTTAAAAGGTCAAATTGTCTCGAAGCGTTCACTTGTCCTAGTGGGGAAATCTTTGTTGTTGAGTGTCCTCAGTTGGATGTCCAAAATTGTCCGAGGTCCTATTACTGCCACCGTCTAGCTAGTACTCCGACTTCACCAGCTTCCCTTCCGGGCTCACGGTACCGGTCCAGAGACGACTTGCGCCATCCGGCGTCGGATAGATCTCGCCGTAGATTTTCACCGAGCGGTCTTTCAGCAGTTCCATGCCTTTGGTCATGTATGTGGCATTCGGATTGGGCAGATAACTGAACTGCCTATCGTAGATCACCTTTCCGTTCCCGCCGATCAGGGCCAACCTGCCGATGCCGAATGACTTGGGCGTATGGTAATACATGAAATACACTACACAACCGCCGTCTGGTGTAGGAATGTGCATGCCCGACGAACTGATGGCTTTTTTAACCGTCGGTAGCTTTGCTTCCCAGATTTTCTCACCGCTGCGCGTCAATTTTGTAATCACTTCCTCCGAGGTTTCATCATCAATCCAACGGCTGCCGGTAACGATCACGTTTTTGTCAGACGTAATGGTTACGGAGGTAGCTTTGCCCATGTCGTATTGCGGCGGATTGAGTTCGATGCCATTACGGCCTGCGTACAGTTTACCATTGGCGATGGTTTCGGCTAGTTCCAGGCGGTTTGCCACTGAGCTTCCGGGTTCGTTGGGCTTGATGTTTTCCGGCAGGCGGTGAATTAGCACGGCAGTGGCTTTCTTCAGCGAGTCTTTTGAATCTATTGTACGGGAGATCAGCAATCGTCCATCCATGGTGGCTTTCAGTCCGCGCGACATTTCAGGTGTGCTGTACAGATCATTCAGCATCACGGAAGTGATCAGTTTCAGGTCGTGGGCGCTGCGCACATCGTACACCTTTCTCGGACACTTTTCTTCATCATAATCCACCAGGAAGTAATTGCCCGATGGTGCAAGGAAGAAATTGAAGATGGTAGTAGTTGATTTGATTTGCGCCAATTGTTTGCCCGTTTCCAACTCGATCTTAACCACTTCCCCGGTCTCGTAGCTACCCACGATCATGTACTTCGAATCCGGCGTGATCACATGTCCGTAGGGTGTATCCGGGATCCGACAGGTCTTGTGCTTTTTTTTCTGCGTATCAATGATGTATGCCACCGGCTGGACATCCTTAGGATGCGATCTTCTCCACGCCTTGTCGCCGTATTCACTCAGTACGAGCCAGCGTCCGTCCGGACTGATCATGGTGTGATCCAGGTGCAGGTAGTGCTCCCGTTGCGGCATGTCCAGGGAGAACAACGTATCCACTTTCGGGGTTTTCAGGTCAAACCGGGCCAGGTCGTAACGCGTTGGCTCTCCCATCCGTGACGCGTAATCCACCCGGTGCGTGATGGCGTAGTAGTAGTAATTTTCGGCCCGGTCAGCGCCCATCGGATAGAAAAAGCGGAGATCGTCCACTTTCCCCAGCGACACCAGCTCAGACCATTGCCCTTTTTCGTGGTCGTACTGACAAACAAACTCGCCCGTATTCTTGTAATTCACCCGCCGATCAAACTTCACGGTTGAAACTTTTCCGTTGTAATGCAGCACTTCGCCGTTATGCACCGTTTTCATCGCCAGCATCTCCATATGGCTGGCAGGGAATTTATCCATCGGAACGATCAGGTTAGTCACCTTCATCGTTTTGTAATCCAGCATTTTCAGCAAACTGGTGCGCTTGCCATCCGCTTCTTCAACGGTCACCCGGCCCAGTTGAAAGTAATTCGGACTGTTGATGGGCGAAAAGCTATACGAGAAGTCAGGCTCTCTTCCAATCGCTTCGGGCTTAATAATCTCGATGTCCCAGGGTATTTGGGCGTTGGTGGCGGGCGATGCCAGTGATAAAATTAGGAGTGCACTTACTGTGGGTTTCAGGGGATTCATCCTCAGCTAAATTCCGGTATTTCAGTCAGGTTAGAGCAAAGAAATTTACTCATGTTTTATGAATTTATGATGAATGTCTATTGTCACACTTTTCTATCGGGCAATGTTTTGAACTACCGGAGAGACACCAGGGTTAAATTTCTGTGGATTTGGCCGTGGCTGCTGCAAAATTGCCCCATGTGAGCGAACTGAATTAAGAAGCAAAAGCATAGAAGATGCCTCGTCCTCGCATGTCTGCCAATCAAAACTATTTTTCGAACTTAAAATGGTTTTATCGGCGTCAGTTTCTATTCATTTTTTATAGAATCAATCGGATTACTTTTTGATGCTCTGATCGTTTGTGATCCTATCGTCAACAATCCGAGCACCATCATGATGAATATTCCTGAAAGGAGAGTTCCCATTCCAAAATCAACCCGGTTGGGAAATTTCTGAAGCCAAAGAATATTGACAAAATAGCTTAAAGGAGCTCCGATGAAAACAGACACTAACAGCATGTTGAAAAAATCTTTCGAGAGCAGAAGAGCGATACTTAAATCCTCAGCCCCCAGAATTTTACGAATACCTACTTCTTTGGTCTTGCGTTCTGCTGTGAACGTTGCCATACCTAACAATCCCAGACAAGCAATGGCAATGGCCAGCAAGGCGATGAACCAAGGATGGAAACCGCATCAATAATAGCTTGATGGGTCTTGGCAAGTTGCTCATCAAAGAATTCGTACTTGAATGCGTGAACCGGATCGATGCTTTTCCACTTCTGCTCAATTCTTGCAAGCGTACCGTTAAGGTCACCACCTATGATTTTGGCGTTGACAAAATTAAAGTTGGAACCTGTTCGTAGCAGGAGCGGGCCAATCTCATCTTGTTCAATAAGCAGTTTGAACCGAAAATCCTTAACTACCCCGATAATTTCTACCGTCTCTTTGTTGCCTTCTTCTTCAAATACACGACCTATGATCTCTGATGGATGGCGATATCCCAGTTCTTTAACTCCGGCTTCGTTGGTCAGCACAAACCGACCGGATGTTGTATGGGTACTTGGATTCGGCAAATTTCTGCCGGCAAGCAGTTGAAGGCCAAAGTTGTTGATAAAGTTTTCATCGGTTCCTAACGCTCCAAAGTATTTATAGTCATCTTCATTATTCCCTGCCCGCAGGCGCGTGCCATTTGATATGCCTGTTGCTGGGATGATGTCGCATGCAGAAATGGCACCAACTCCTCGCACTGAACTAAGTTCACTTGAAATTTTCATGTAGTCATTTCCCTGGAGAGGTATATTGATGATCTCTTTTGCGTTCATCCCATAGTCAAACTCGATAAAATGTCTGAACTGGTTAAATATCAGAATGCATGTTGTGATTAAGAAAAGGGAAATCACAAATTGGGAGATGTTGAGTGCTTTTCTTACACTCCACTTTCCGGAACTCATGCCTACGTTATTCTTAAGTGCTTTAATGGGCTGGTATCCCGATAAATATAACGCAGGATAAAATCCCGCCGCACTACCGATGAACAGACCAAAGCCAAGAAATAGCAAATACACCGAAGCGCTTGGTTGTAAATCAAAATGAAGATGTTGATTGATCCACAGGCTTTCAAATGCAGGTGCAATGATAAGAAGCAAAATTGCAGCCATGGCTACAGCGAAAACCGACGTCAGTATTGACTCACTCAGGAATTGAAAAACGAGTGCTTTTCTGTCCGCGCCTGTTACTTTGCGCACACCAATTTCCTTAGCACGTGTAAGCGACCTGGCGATGGACAGGCTCGTGGAATTCACGCAAGCCGATACCATGATAATCAACGCGAGAACAGACAATACATAATACCCTATTCGCGGCATGCTGAAGCTTGTCGGATTGGCCGTAAATATTCCTGGATTAATTTCGGTTAGCTTCTGACTTCTCATCTTGAAATCTTTCAAAAATTCAAGTTGAGCGTATTGACGTTTTGTTAAACTGCCCAGTGCGTTCTCAAGGCCTGCTTCCTCAATTCCGCCAGTCACTAGAGCGTACGTAAAGCACTCATAGAAATTTTGCCAGTTAGATGTGAGGTCCTTAATTTTCTTCTCGGAAACTAACAAAGGCATCGATGTAGATGAAACCAGGACATCAAACTTTAGGTGTGATTTATAGTCCGTCTTCTTAAATACTCCGGTTATAACAAAACTACCCCAGGGCGTTGGAGGCGGTTCATTCCGGTAACCACCCAGGTAATGCAATCCGCGATCGACAAACTCAACCGTTTTGCCCAACGGTTCGTCATTATGAAATAACTTGTCTGCAAGTTCCCTGGTTATAACCATTGAATTGGGAGAGGCCAATGCCTCGGCGCTATTTCCGTTCTCGAGTTCAAAACTGAATACATCAAAAAACGATGGGTAAGAAAAAAATCCGCGCATTTCGAAAGTCTTTTCCTTGTAGGTCGCTTCTCCTCCCACGCCTCTGATCAGGTGAGTCGATGCTTCGATCAGTGTGTAATCTGATTTTAACGCAC
>DATHIE010000884.1:0-14471 GCA_035316905.1 Chryseolinea sp.
AATGCAGCCCCATATCGGTTGTTTTTTTCGTAACGAAAGCCGACAGTTGCATTTGCCAGTCGATGTTTAAAGAGTCCTTCTGCATAGAAGGCATAGTTGTTTAGCGTAAGAGTTTTATTTCCCGCAAAAAGATCGCCCGCCAGCAGATCTGTTCCTTCATCTTGAAAATAGAGTCCACCGAACGTAACGTGGACCTTCCTGGAAAAATCATATACTGCATCGAGCTGCGTAAGCAACCTGGTGGCTCTTGCATTAAAATCCTTTTCGCCGGATTCTTGTGAACCAAACGTCCATGGAATCTGATTATAATATTTCACCTGTGGAACCAACTGAAACTTGTCGTTCACTTTCCAGGTGTATTTAAGGTCTGCATAAAAATTCTTATTGGAAACAAATGTGACCGGGTCAGACGTTTCGAACTGATCATACATCGTTCGGAATGAGATGTTCTTGTATTTGATACCGGCATTTATATTCATCGGATCAGCTCTGGTAACTTTCGAAAGATCTTGTTCCGGATTGCCTTGAAAAAGATCCACGTATTGTTGATCGCTGACAATTCCATTGCCCTTGAACGCACTGAAATCCCAGGAAAACTCTTCACCGTGTTGAGCGGCCATTACTCCTCCGTTTGTTCTTCCCACTGCCTTAGCATGAAATCCTCCCAACCCGTAGACTGCAACACCATTCAGGTTTTCTGCAGCTTTAGTTATAATATTTATCACACCGTATTCTGCGGAACCACCATAGATCGCTGAGCCAGGTCCACGTATGATCTCAATCCTTTCAATTGCGTCGACGGGGAATCGGTTACCGATGGCTACCGTCTGATATAACAACTCATTAAAAGGCTGACCGTCCATCATCACCAACACCTTTCCTTCATTTGCCCAGCTGCCTCTCAGACCAATACCCATTACAAATTGAAGGTCCTGAAGGACATCAAATCCGGGCACGAGGCGGAGAACATCTGTTAAGTCGCGCGCCCCACTGTTTTGTATTTCCTCCGCCGTGATCAGGGTAATTATGCCCGGTGTCTCACGTGTTGTCAGGCCGTTCTTCGAAGAAACCGCCACATTCTTGTTAAGGATTTTTTGCAACTCACTTTCCTGCGTGAAAGCATTCAGGTTTAGCAGTGAATCCAGATCCTGACTGAATGAAAATGTTGTTGGAAAAAATAAACTTAAGGCAATTGCAATACGGAAAATCTTTAACATGCTGCTATCTAGGTTCGTTGTGAGAAAGCGGCTTAACAAAACTATTAGCCGGGCGGCTGGTCTTACACTAAAAAATAGAATTTGCCCAGGTCAAAAAATGTCAAACCTCTCTAAAAAGTGGTCTAAAATAAGATTTAATTTTTTATGGATGAAAGGGCCAGACAAAAAAATGCGTTGCAGAGATATAAAACACAACCCAACGCGTATCTGTCTGTTTGGTTGTATCACTAAGTCGCTACCAACCGATTTGGAGGAAGGCGGAGAACAAGCGCCGATCATTACTATCTTTGGGCCATGACAGATGCCATATTCAACCACAACCATTTAGAGGATTTTTCACTCGCAATCTTCAGGAAGATCGGATGTCCCGAGGATCACGCGAAGCTCGCAACTGAAGTTCTTTTAAAGGCTGACCTGCGAGGAATTGATTCTCATGGCATCGCACGTCTTTCTGGATATGTAAGACTTTGGGATAAGAAACGGGTGAACAGCTCACCTTCAATAAAAATCGTGCATGAGTCTCCCAGCACTGCTGTAGTGGATGGAGATAGCGGGCTTGGTCTCGTTGTTGCGCCGAGGGCGATGGAGATTGCCATCAGCAAAGCACAAATTGCAGGTACAGGTTGGGTGGCCGTAAAGAATTCAAATCACTTTGGAATTGCAGGGTACCATGCAATGATGGCCTTGCCGCATGATATGATCGGCATGGCAATGACCAATGCAAGCCCGCTGGTAGCCCCTACGTTCTCAATCGAACGATTGCTTGGAACCAATCCAATTGCAGTCGCTATCCCGGCATTGACGCAGCCCCCATTTGTCGCTGACTTCGCTACAACAACAGCGGCGAACGGAAAGCTAGAAATACTCCAGCGAAAAAATCAAAGAGCGCCCCTTGGATGGATACAAACAAAAGATGGTCTTCCATCCACTGATCCAAACGAGGGCAGAAACGGAGGAGCTCTAATTCCATTGGGCAGCGATCGCGAGCATGGAAGTCATAAGGGGTTTTGCCTTGGGTCATGGGTTGACATATTTTCCGCCGTGTTATCAGGAGCGAACTATGGCCCATGGGTTCCTCCATTTGTGGCTTTTCTTGATCCTCCCTCTGATCCCGTTGGAGAAGGTATTGGCCATTTCCTTGGAGCAATGCGCATAGATGCATTCAGGCCAGCGGATGAATTCAAGCGTCATATGGACAATTGGATCTCGCGATTCCGGTCTGCAAAGACGGTCGAGGGTGAGGAGCGTTTGATCATTCCGGGCGATCCGGAACGTGAATTAAATGAGGAAAGGATGCGCGACGGAATCCCTTTAAATATGAAGGTTGTAGAAGATCTTCAGGCGTTGGGCGGCCGGTTCAATTTCAAGTTCTAGAAGCCAGCTGTTATCCCCACCCTTAAGATCCATGGGCTGTTGTAGGGATAGAAATCCGAAGATGTGGGATCCTTATAACTGAAGTTGTAGAGTGCCACTGCATAGATGCCCGCGTGCCGTCCAACGGGCTGAAAGAACCCACCACCCGCCATAAAGCTGTTGAACCCTTTGCGTGCCTTATCTCCCTGTGCGGAGATTGGGTATTGATAGCTCAGATATTCGTATTCCGCATGAAGGAACAAGGGGCCAAAAATACTAAAGCGAAGAAATGGACTTACTCCAAAATCATTTGTGGAGAAGTCCGGGGTATACGTCTTATAGTGCGTGTAGCGATATTGGAACTGAACGCCACCAGCCAGCTTTTGTGTGATCCGATAACCCACCAACGGGGATACTGAGATGTAATCATAGTAGCTTCCGAAGCTGCCTCCTATCCCACCACCGGTAAAAATACGTTCCTTCCAATCTGGTTTATCGCTGAGTTGTTCCTCACCCCACTGGGCAAACACCAATGTACCGCATAGGGTAAACATAATGACTAGAACAAGCTTTTTCATATGGTTAGTCTTTTTCTTCTACTATGAAAATGTCTTCCGTCTCTTTCTTCATCAGGTATTTCTCCCGCGCAAACTTTTCAAGCGACTCATTGTCGCCAAAAAGTTCATCACGATCTTTTTCTACTTCTTTAATCTTTTCTTCATAATAGATTCTTTCATTTTCCAACGATCTCAACTTTGAGGTTAACTGGTATCGCATAAAAAGATTGTTCGAATCCAATGCGATCATCCAAATCAGGAAAAAGAATGCAGTCAAAAAATAGAAATTGCGGAATGGTTTTGGCAGTTTCTTCAACATATACGAGTTTAAAAAGTATACGAAGATAGATAATTATTCAATTGCTAAAAAACGGCCGGCCCGACCGAACTTGATAAAGATTTCGATTATCAAATGTTGTCGGGGTTCATCGAATTAATTTCCGTTGGTCGTCGCGCGGGCCTGACTCTTCGCTTCATCAACGAAAAAAGGCCAGCATTTGTTGTGCTGGCCTTCTTTTCACCTGTAATGACAATTTGTTATATGTTCTTTCCTGGGAAATAAGCGACTTCGCCCAGTTCCTCTTCGATTCTAATGAGCTGGTTATATTTTGCCATTCTGTCGGAACGAGAAGCCGATCCAGTCTTGATCTGTCCCGTATTCAAAGCAACAGCCAGGTCGGCTATCGTACTATCTTCAGTCTCCCCCGAACGGTGTGACATAATGCTCTTATAACTGTTTCTCTTTGCAAGATTAACGGCATTGATCGTTTCAGTTAACGAGCCGATTTGATTCACCTTAATAAGGATCGAGTTTGCTACGCCAAGGTCAATTCCTTTTTGAAGGAACTGCACGTTAGTTACAAATAGATCGTCACCTACCAGCTGTACCTTGTCACCGATCTTGTCGGTTAACTTTTTCCAACCATCCCAATCCTCTTCGCCCATGCCATCTTCAATGGATATGATAGGATATTTCTTTGCCCACTTTGCCCAATACTCCACCATCTCATCAGACTTCAGTTTCTTTCCGTCCGACTTTTTGAATGTATAAGTCTTTGTCTTTGCATCATAGAATTCCGAGCTGGCGGCATCCATTGCTATGAAGACGTCGTCTCCAGGTTTGAACCCCGCTTTTTCTATGGCCTTCAACACAATCTCAATCGCTTCCTCGTTTGAAGCGATGTTTGGAGCAAATCCACCTTCATCACCAACGTTGGTCGACAATCCTTTATCGTGCAACACTTTTTTCAAAGTGTGAAATATCTCCGTGCCCATACGCAAGGATTCGGAGAAGGTGTCTGCCTTCAAAGGCATAACCATGAATTCCTGGAAGTCGATTGAATTGTCGGCGTGGCTTCCTCCGTTCAAAATGTTCATCATAGGAACAGGCAATGTGTTGGCATTAACCCCGCCGATGTAACGATACAATGGCATTCCCGCTTCCATCGCCGCCGCTTTAGCTATGGCCAGTGACGCTCCGAGAATTGCATTGGCACCAAGTTTTCCTTTGGTAGGAGTACCATCCAACTCGATCATTATCTTATCTATCAAGCTTTGCTCGAAGACATCAAAACCAACAACTTCCGCCGCGATCTTAGTGTTCACATTCTCCACCGCCTTCAATACGCCCTTTCCCAAATATTTCTTTTTATCGCCATCGCGAAGCTCAACGGCTTCGTGCGTTCCGGTAGATGCACCTGAAGGAACCGCGGCACGGCCAAACGCTCCTGATTCAGTAACCACATCAACTTCAACAGTAGGGTTGCCTCGGCTGTCTAGAATTTGCCGGGCGTGAATGCTTTCAATTAAGCTCATATTTGTTTGGATTTATGGATTGACAATTAGATTGGGCTATACAACTGCCGGTTCCGAAACATCAGACCGGATCATTGCAAGAAATTCGTCAAAGAGATATCGTGAGTCATGTGGACCAGGTGACGCTTCCGGGTGGTATTGTACCGAGAATGCTTTCTTGTCCTTCAGTCGAATACCCATGATCGTTGAATCATTGAGATGAACGTGGGTTACTTCGACGTTGGTATTCTTTTCAATATCCTTCTCACTGACAGCAAAGCCATGGTTCTGTGATGTCATTTCGCCTTTTCCAGTGACAAGATTTTTTACGGGATGATTGAGCCCACGATGACCGTGGTGCATTTTATAGGTTGAGATTCCACAAGCCTGTGCGAGCAACTGATGTCCAAGACAAATCCCGAATACCGGTTTGTCTGTAGCGAGTGTTTGTTTAACAGTTTCAATGGCGTATCCCATGACCGACGGATCACCAGGACCATTCGAAATGAAATAGCCGTGAGGATTCCACGCAGCGATTTCTTCAAACGAAGTCTTTGCCGGAAAAACTTTACAGAAACAACCGCGTAGAGCAAGGTTTGTTATAATACTTTTCTTTATTCCTAAATCAAGTATCGCTACTCTTATTGGGGAATTGCTATCGCCTACGGTATACGCTTCTTTGGTAGTAACAATGGAGGAAAGCTCCAGCCCATCCATTGAAGGGACTTTTTTTAATTCTTCTTTTAGTTGTTCCGGCGTAAGCTCAGACGATATTATTGCGTTCATCGCCCCCTTGCTTCGTATATGACGAACCAGAAGACGTGTGTCCACATCTGAAATTCCAACTACTCCGTTTTTCTCGAGGTACTTCTGAAGGCTTTCATTTGCAGACTTACGACTGAACTCGTTTGCAAACTCGTTAACTACTAAGCCAGCGATCTGAGGTTTTGCAGACTCCTGCTCCGGATCGAATGCTCCATAGTTACCGATATGAGCCGTTGTGTTTACGATGATCTGGCCGTAGTACGATGGATCTGTGTAGATTTCCTGGTATCCGGTCATTCCTGTATTGAAGCAAATTTCTCCACCAGAAGTGCCAATTTTCCCAATGGCCTTACCTTCAACCAGGTAGCCATCTTCAAGAAGGAGGTAAGCTTTTTTCTGCATAAAGTCCACAAAAATACGTTATGAAACTGGTCTATAACTATTCGATCATCTGTTTTTTCACGCGGTTTGGGCATAAAAAAAGGATCGAACATTTGCCCGATCCTTTTGTATATAACCTGTTTACAAACACTATTCTTTTGCTTTTTTAGGCTTAGCGGGTGCCTTTTTGGTTTTCTTTTCTGTCTCCTCCTTGGCTTTGGCCTTTGCCTTCGGTGCCTCTGCTACTGCTGCTGGCGCCTCAACTGCGTCCTCTGCGCCTTCAGACTTTTTACCTTTACGGCTTCTTCTTGTCTTAGCCTTCTTAGCAGCGCCATCTTTCGTGTAAAGAGTATTGTAGTCCACCAATTCGATGAGACACATCTCAGCGTTGTCACCAAGCCTGACATCGCCCATCTTGATGATGCGCGTATAGCCACCTGGACGATCAGCTATCTTTGAAGCCACTTCGCCAAAAAGGGTTTTCACCGATTCCTTATTCTGGAGGTAAGAAAACACCGTTCTTCTTGAGTGGGTAGTGTCATCCTTTGCTTTGGTCAGGAGTGGCTCGACATATTTTCTCAATGCCTTGGCCTTCGCTACTGTAGTAGTAATTCTCTTGTTAAGAATTAGCGACGAAGCCATGTTGGAAAGCAACGCATGTCTGTGCGCCGTTTTTCTACCCAAGTGATTGACTTTCTTACCGTGTCTCATGATTTCTTAGTCTTCATCAAGTTTATACTTAGAGAGATCCATTCCAAAAGTAAGGTTCTTCTCTGCTACCAATTGTTCAAGTTCTGCAAGTGACTTCTTACCGAAGTTCCTAAACTTCATCATGTCCGAAATTTCAAGCTGCACGAGGTCACCAAGAGACTTCACATCAGCCGCCTTAAGACAGTTGTAAGCACGAACAGAAAGATCCAGGTCGTGAAGTTGAGTTTTCAACAGCTTGCGCATATGCAGCATTTCTTCGTCTACCTGCTCTACCTCTGCATCCTTGCCAGTTTCCAACTCCATAGACTTATCTGAGAACAGTGCGAAGTGCTTGATCAAAATATGAGCCGCACCTTCCAAAGCCTTCTCAGGGTGTATAGATCCATCAGTCTCGATATCAACAACCAACTTTTCATAGTCAGTCTTCTGCTCAACGCGGGTGTTTTCAACGCTGTACTTCACATTCTTGATTGGAGTGAAGATGGCGTCGATAGGAATAAATCCGAAAACCTGTTCTGTAGGTTTGTTTTCTTCTGCTGGAAGATAACCTCGTCCTTTTTCTATGGTAAGCTCGATCTCAAACTGTGAAGTTTCGTCGAGGTTACATATCACGTGTTCAGGGTTGAGGATTTCAAAAGCTGAAGTGAATTTAGTAATGTCACCAGCCTTGAATTGCTTCTGCTTGCGAATGTTTACCGTGATCTTGTTGTCGAAATTATCAGCTACTCTTCTAAACCGAACCATTTTAAGGTTAAGGATTATTTCGGCAACATCCTCCACAACTCCTTCAATAGTGGAGAATTCATGGAGTACACCTGGGATCTTAATGCCAGTTATAGCATATCCTTCCAGGGAGGATAACAGAATCCTCCTAAGCGCATTGCCAATCGTAACTCCATATCCTTTTTCCAGTGGTTTGAATGTAAACAGACCGTGAAAATCATCGGCCTTTTCCATTGCAACCTTCTCTGGCATTTGAAATGCTAATATTGACATATTGATGTTGTTAACAGTTAAAATTACTTTGAGTACAATTCAACGATCAGCTGCTCGTTGATGTTTTCCGGTATATCTGCCCGGGGAGGCAGGTTAATCAATTTTCCGGTCATCTCGCTGTTATCCCACTCCAACCAGTTGTATTTCTTAGCGCCTTGAATAGAAAGGCTGTTTGTTATTACTTCAAGAGATTTTGACCTCTCACGTACTTCGACGAGATCGCCTGGCTTCAATGAGTATGAACCGATATTCACCACATCGCCATTAACCAGGATATGTTTGTGAAGGACCAGCTGACGTGCAGCACGTCTCGTTGGGGCAATTCCTAAACGATAAACGGTATTATCAAGCCTGGATTCCAAAAGCTGTAGCAATACTTCGCCGGTTACGCCTTTTTTGCGTGTCGCTGTGTCAAACAGTTTTGCAAACTGACGTTCCAGCAAACCATAAATGTATTTCGCCTTCTGCTTCTCGGCCAACTGTGTAGCATATTCCGATTGCTTGCGCTTCTTGCCTCGGCCGTGCTGACCGGGAGCATAGTTCTTCTTCTGAAGCGCTTTGTTGTCACCCATAATGGGTTCGTTGAAACGCCTTGAAATTCTGACTTTTGGGCCTGTATATCTTGCCATGATAATACCTGAATGTTTCTTTAATTAAACTCTTCTTTTCTTAGGAGGACGGCAACCATTGTGTGGTAGCGGTGTAACGTCACGGATCGCGGTAATTTCGATACCAGATCCCTGGATCGTGCGAATCGCAGACTCACGTCCAGCACCAGGTCCCTTAACGAACACCTCAACCTTGCGAAGTCCCTGTTCAAAAGCTTTGGAAGCACAGTCCTGTGCAGCCACCTGAGCAGCATAGGGTGTGTTCTTCTTCGAACCTTTGAATCCCATCTTTCCAGCCGACGCCCAGGAAATAACCTGACCTGTGGTGTTCGTCATGGAAATGATTATGTTATTGAAAGTAGCACGAATGTGCGCCTGGCCAACAGCCTCGACGTTCACTACGCGCTTCTTTGCTTTGTCTTTCCTCTTTTCAGTGGTCGCCATTATTGAAAAGTTTATCTATTAACCTTTAGTTGCCTTCTTCTTATTAGCTACCGTCTTGCGCTTACCTTTGCGGGTACGGGCATTGTTCTTGGTCGTTTGTCCGCGAACAGGTAAACCTTTCCGGTGACGTAACCCTCTGTAGCATCCGATATCCATGAGACGCTTGATGCTTAGTTGAATTTCCGATTTCAACGCACCCTCGATTCTGAATTTCTCTGCTATGATCGAGCGAACCGCATTGGATTCTTCGTCATTCCATTCCTTTACCTTTTTATCGATGCTTACACCAGCCTCTGATAGGATTTTTTGTGCTGACCTGCGGCCAATACCAAAAATATAAGTGAGACCAATTTCACCTCGCTTATTATCAGGAATATCTACACCAGCTATACGTGCCATAGTATTTTACCCTTGTCTTTGTTTATACCTAGGATTCTTTTTGTTAATCACATACAATTTGCCCTTACGCCGAATGATCTTACAATCAGCGCTGCGTTTCTTTATGGATGCTTTAACTTTCATTTTCTTATCTATCTATTTGTATCTGAATACAATCCTTCCTTTTGTCAAATCATACGGCGACATCTCAAGTCTCACTCTGTCACCAGGCAGAATGCGTATGTAATGCATTCTCATTTTACCTGAAATATGTGCCAGCACTTCGTGACCATTTTCCAACTGAACCCTAAACATCGCATTGGATAATGCCTCTGAAATCGTACCGTCCTGTTCTATTGACTTTTGTTTCGCCACTTATATGAATAATTATCTTCGATATACTTATGCGTAGTCAATATCTCCGTCTCATGCTCGTGCACAGCTACTGTGTGCTCAAAGTGTGCTGAAGGCTTCCGGTCAGATGTTCTTATCGTCCAACCATCTCGCTCTTGCACCACATTTTTGGTACCGCGGTTTATCATCGGCTCAATCGCGAACACCATCCCCGCTACGATCTTCACTCCCTTTCCCCTCTTACCGTAGTTCGGAACTTCCGGATCCTCGTGGAGCTTCTTTCCTACTCCGTGACCTACCAACTCCCGAACCACTCCGTAGCCGAAACCTTCGACGT
This sequence comes from Chryseolinea sp., assembly GCA_035316905.1. Taxonomy (GTDB): domain Bacteria; phylum Bacteroidota; class Bacteroidia; order Cytophagales; family Cyclobacteriaceae; genus Chryseolinea. The sequence continues at coordinate 9,896 of DATHIE010000884.1, forward strand.
AACTCTGGATGGCATGGCTTATGTCACCTATCCTGTTGCCTGCCTTCGCCTGCTCGATGCCCATAAAGAGGGAATCGTAGGTCCTGTTCAGCAACAGAAGATTTTCGGCGCTTACACCTACCAACGGATAAGTATAAGCCGAGTCGCTGTGGTATCCTTTGTAGTAGACACCGCAGTCTATCGATATGATATCACTCTCTTTGAGTTCGTATTCTCCGGGAAACCCGTGAACAACAACCTCATTGACCGAGATACAGAGAGCCGCCGGAAATCCATTGTAGTTTTTGAACGATGGTATTCCTCCGTGATCCCTGATGTACTCTTCGGCTAAAGCGTTCAAATCCTTTGTCTTCACTCCAGGACTAATTTTCCTGGCGATTTCTCCGTGGGCTTTCCCTAGTATCAGGGCACCCTCTTTCATGATTTGAACCTCTTCTGCCGTCTTTAAGTGAACCATTCAGCCTTTAAGCCGCAGCAAATTGAGAACGTCCTTTCACCCTACCTGACTTCATCATACCTTCATAGTGCCTCATCAGCAGATAACTTTCGATTTGCTGGAGTGTGTCTAACACAACACCGACAAGAATCAAAAGTGACGTACCTCCGAAGAACTGAGCGAAGTTCTGACCCACTCCCGCCTTTACTGCAAATGCTGGTAGCACTGCAATGGCAGCAAGGAATAGTGCGCCTGGTAAAGTAATTCTTGATAAAACTGTATCTATAAATTCCGCAGTTTGCTTGCCCGGCTTTACACCAGGAACAAACCCACCATTTCTCTTCAAGTTATCAGCAATGTCATTCGAGTTGATCGTGATCGCAGTATAGAAGAACGTAAAGATCAGAATCATTGACGCGAACAGTAAGCTGTACTGCCATGAATAAGGATCTGAAAAAGTAGCTCCTATATACGCACCAACATCGCTGTCTCTCCACATCCCAGCTATTAGCGCAGGGAAGAACATCAGCGCCTGAGCAAAGATGATCGGCATAACTCCGGCAGAGTTCAGTTTCAAGGGAATAAAATCTCTCTTACCTCCATAAAGCTTGTTGCCAATTACCTGCTTCGCGTATTGAATAGGTATTCTGCGTGTCGCTTGTGTAAGAGCGATCACAGCAACCACAATTCCAAAGAGAACAAAGAGCTCTACGATAAAGAAGATAGCCTTACCAGGAAACTTATCGCCAACTTCTGACACCAACGCAAGCGGCAATCTTGAAACGATACCGATCATGATAAGCATAGAAATACCATTACCGATACCCTTGTCAGTAATTCTCTCTCCCAACCACATACAGAACATCGTACCCGCTATAAGAATTATCACCGAAGTGACATAGAAGAACGGTCCGGGGTTAGTGATGACAGAAGGATCAATTGCTCCCTTGAGGTAGCTGTATCCCTGGAATATTGTTATAAAGATTGTCAATACACGAGTGTACTGATTGAGACGCTTTCTTCCGGAATCTCCTTCTTTTTGAAGTTTCTGAAAATAAGGAACTGCAAAAGACAGTAACTGAACAATGATGGAGGCAGAAATGTAGGGCATGATACCCAGCGCAAAAATAGATGCGTTGTTGAATGCTCCTCCAAGGAAGTTATTCAGATAGCCGAGGATACCTCCTGAATTTCTGTTTGGATCCAGCAGGTTCGGTTCAATTCCCGGAATAACAATAAAAGACCCAAGTCTGAAGATGATCAGGAAACCGATAGTATTCAGAATCCTTATCCTCAGGTCTTCAATTGAAAAAATGTTCTTTATGGTCTGAAAGAAACGCTTCATTACTTCACGGTTGTGGCTGTTCCACCTGTTTTTTCAATAGCTTGTGTTGCAGAGGCGGAAAATGAATGTGCTTCCACATTAACTTTTACCTTTAATTCCCCTCTTCCCAAAACCTTAACCTTATCGTTCTTACCGATGATACCATTATCAATAAGGACCTGAATGCTCAATGCGTCTGATTTAGTTTTCTCAACCAAACTTTCCAGCGTGTCAAGGTTTACTGCTTTAAAGTATATTTTCCTGTTGTTCTTAAATCCAAATTTCGGAACACGGCGCTGCAAAGGCATCTGACCGCCTTCAAAACCAGACTTTGCTGAGTAACCAGACCTGGATTGAGCACCCTTGTGTCCACGGCCGGCCGTGCTACCACCTGATCCCTGGCCACGGCCAAGTCTCTTGTTAGTTTTTGTCGAACCTTCAGCAGGTTTTAGTGTATGCAACTTCATCTTAAAGTTCTTTTACAGTGATTAAGTGATTCACTTTTGAAATCATTCCGGCGATCTGAGGAGTGAGCTCCACTTCCACCGTTCTATTTATTTTTCCAAGACCCAATGCTTGGATCGTGCGGATCTGCACTTCAGGTCTTTTTATTGTGCTTCTTTTCTGAGTGATCTGAACCTTTGCCATGTCTCTTAGCCGTTAAATACTTTTGACAATGATACTCCTCTGTTCTTTGCAACAGTGAAGGCGTCGCGCATACTCGTGAGGGCCTTGAAAGTAGCCTTCACCACATTGTGAGGGTTTGATGATCCTTTCGACTTTGCCAACACATTGTGAACACCCGCGCTTTCCAACACAGCACGCATTGCACCACCAGCTATTACACCAGTACCAGGAGATGCAGGCTTCAATAGCACAAATCCACCACCGAACTTACCGATTGACTGGTGTGGTACAGTTCCTTTGATAATAGGAACCTTCACCAAATGCTTCTTCGCATCGTCAATGCCCTTAGTTATAGCATCGGTTACTTCATTGGCTTTTCCCAGGCCGTATCCAACCACACCGTTACCGTCACCAACAACGACGATGGCTGCAAAACTAAACCTACGACCACCTTTCACCACCTTTGCTACTCTTTCTATGGCAACTACGCGCTCCTTAAGATCGATTTCGCTGGCTTTTACTGTGCTAATATTGCTTACTGACATATCCCAGTTTTCTTAGAATTTTAAACCACCTTCTCTGGCACCTTCAGCCAGCGCTTTGACATTTCCATGGTACAGGTATCCGTTGCGGTCGAAAACAATTGTGTTGACTCCTGAAGCCAGTGCTTTCTCAGCAATCTTCTTTCCGACATTTTTGGAATTCTCTTGATTGAGTTTCGCCTTTTCGCCCAACTCAATTGTTGAGGCAGACGCAATCGTGGTTCCATTATCGTCGTTGATCACTTGCACAAACAACCCTTTGTTGCTTCGGAATACCGACAACCGTGGTCTCTCCTTTGTACCGCTGATCTTGTTACGGACACTTAATTTTATCCGTTCTCTTCGTTCATTATTCTTACCTGCCATAGATCTTATATTAATTCTATGATGTACAATTCATTTACCAAAATTATTTAGCAGCAGCCTTACCAGCTTTTCTGCGCACGTACTCACCGGAGAACTTGATACCTTTTCCTTTGTATGGTTCAGTTCTACGCAACGACTTCAACTTAGCGGCTATCTGCCCGATTAACTGCTTGTCAATCCCCTCAAGAACTATCGTAGGATTTTGTCCTTTCTCCTGGAACGCCTTAACAGTTACTTCAGTAGGTACTGCCAGGAAAACGTTGTGAGAATATCCAAGGCTAAGCTCAAGCACATTTGATTGCGCAGTGGCCTTGTAACCAACACCAACCAATTCAAGCTGATGCTTATATCCTTTAGACACTCCTTCCATCATGTTCGCTATAAGCGCGCGATAAAGACCATGCATCGACTTGTGACGCTTCTGATCAGTAGGGCGTTCTACGAGAACATTGCCTTCTTCCTCCTTTATAGTAAAGTCAGGATCAATAGTTTGAAACAATTCACCCTTCGGTCCCTTTACAGTAACCTTGTTATTCTCTTTCGAGAAAGCAAAGGTTACACCTTTGGGAATTGATATCGGTTGCTTACCTATTCGTGACATGGCTTCTCAATTAATACACGTAACACAATACTTCACCACCAACATTAAGATTGCGCGCTTCCTTGTCAGTAATCACGCCTTTTGAAGTGGATAGAATCGCCACACCAAGACCGTTCATTACGCGAGGCATCTTATCGGTGTCTGCATACTTACGCAATCCAGGTTTACTTATTCTTTCCAATGCAGTTATCGCTGACTCCTTAGTCTCAGGATTGTACTTCAAAGCAATCTTTATGACGCCTTGATAGTTTGTATCGTCCTGAAACTTGTAGTTCAGGATGTACCCTTTGTCAAATAGTACCTTGGTAATCTCTTTTTTGAGATTGGATGCGGGGATTTCCACCACTCGATGGTTTGCCTTAATTGCGTTCCGCAACCGGGTTAAATAATCTGCTATAGGATCTGTCATCTCTTTTATCCTTTTCTATTAAAAAGCAAGCCCGCGTTTTTTTTAAAAACCGGGCTGCAAAGATATCGAACAATTTCAATAATCCAAACTGTCACCTGGTTTCATCCCGCCATCGGGAGACCTTGATACTCAGCAACCAATATGTCTAAAAGTCTACCAGCTGGCCTTTGTGACCCCTGGAATCTTTCCATTTGATGCCATTTCACGAAATACGTTACGGCAAACGCCGAATTTACCCATATATCCTTTCGGACGACCCGTAAGCTTGCAT
>DATHIE010000885.1:0-9899 GCA_035316905.1 Chryseolinea sp.
GTCGTATAACGATCTCGGTTTGGTATATTATCAAATCGACAATGACAAGGCGCTGGAGTTCTACGAAAAAGCGTTGGTGATTTACGAAAAACTTCATGGCAAGGATCATCCTAAAATCGCCATCGCAAAGACGAACATAGGTTTCATTTATGCAAAAATGGAACTATATGGAGATGCGACAAACAATTTTGAAGCCGCCCTTAAGACGTGGGAAAAGATCTACCCGCAACCACATCCTACTAAAGCTTTCTTGTTGTTTAGCCTCGGTGAAACCTATCAAAAAATTGGCAATGCCAAGGCCGCGAATGAATATTTTGATCGTTCCCTAACGATGTATGAGCAAAGTTATGGAAAGAAACATCCGGATATTGCTTCTGTTCTTAACGCCGTCGGAAGTGTTCGGCTCTCGGAAAACAAATACGATGAAGCTTTAAGCTACTTTCAGCGTGCTTTACAGGCTAACGTCAGCAACTTCAGTTCCAGTGATCTCAAGGTAAATCCACAACTAAATAATTTTTACAACGGTATCACCTTATTATACTCCCTAATGAATAAGGCGCGGGCGCTGGAATCGCGTTATTACGGCAAAACGATCAAGATAAAGGATCTTGAACTTGGGGTCGCAACGCTCCAGGTATGCGACACCCTCATCGATCGCCTCCGGCAGCACATTGCAAACGAGTCTGATAAAATTTCTCTTGGTGTTATTGCCAACGAAGTGTATGCAAATGGCGTCCGCGTGGCTTATGAAACTGGTGACGTGGCGCTTAAGAAAAAGTCATGGTATGCATTGTCGTTCTTTTTCGCGGAAAAAAGCAAGTCAGCAGTATTGCTGGAAGCTATTTCCGACGTTAATGCAAAATCCTTTGCCCGAATTCCGGATGATCTCTTGCAGGAAGAACGAACGCTGAAAGCAGCAATCGCGCTAACGGCGCAAAAACTCGCACAGAAACCTTCGGAACAGGAAGAAAAGCTGTTGCGTGAAACAGCTTTTAAACTCAACAGGAGTTATGAGGCGTTTACAAAAAGTCTCGAAGCAAAGTTTCCCGAGTATTATAATCTTAAGTTCAACGCAGCATCGCCGTCCATTCCTGATCTGCAATCGAAGATGGACCATAAGACTGCTATTATCAGTTATTTCAACGATGACAAGATCAATCACCTATACATATTTGTGATCACCAAGCAGAGTTATAAAATAATTGACAGAACGATCTCAGCTGATTTTGATAAATATATAACCGGACTGCGTAACAGTTTATACTTTAACGATACGGAAACATACAAACGGGTCGCGGAAAAGTTATCTGGCGACCTGCTTCCAAAGAAATTACCCTCGGCGATAATGGACCTTGTTATCTTGCCAACAGGCCGGCTCAGTATAGTGCCTTTTGAAACATTGATACTGGGCAAAGGCAAACAGGATATTGACAACGTTGCTCCCTCCTATCTGATCAACAAGTATAGCGTCCGATATGAGTTTTCAGCTGCCCTGATCCTTCAGAAGGCCGCTGGCAAGCGCGACCAACAGGCTTCGATCTTACTTTGTGCACCGGTTACTTTCCAGCCGAAGGATCATCTCAATGAATTGCCGGGCACAGAATCGGAAGTAAAAGAAATCTCACAATTGTTCGCATCACGCAATTTCAAGAACACAATTTTTATCCGGCAACAAGCCGACGAAAAAATTGCCAAATCGGGTACTCTGAAAGATTATAGCTATCTGCATTTCGCAACACATGGAATTGTTGATGAGACGAGCCCGGAATTGTCCCGAATATTCCTTCAATCAAGTTCTGATTCAGAAGATGGAAACTTATTTACAGGTGAAATTTATAATCTAGAATTGAACGCCAACCTCGTGACATTGTCGGCGTGCCAGACAGGTCTTGGTAAGATCTCTAAAGGTGAAGGGGTTATAGGACTTTCGAGGGCATTGGTTTACGCGGGCGCGAAAAGTATTATCGTTTCGTTTTGGAGTGTTGCTGATGAATCCACTGCACAACTAATGACAGAGTTTTATAGGCAAATGTTGGAACAACCGGGGAGCAACTACAGCCAAAATCTCAGGAATGCAAAACTGTCTCTGATGAGAACAGACAAATACAAGTCACCTTACTACTGGGCTCCTTTTGTACTTATCGGGTTCTGATTTTTTGGGGATTTATTCTGCCCGTACAGTAGTTAATGAGGTTAGTCACAACTACTGTAAGGTGCAGATTTAACACATGTGAACGCTATGGCAAAAAAGCACTTTCACTGTGTGGAGAGAACTTTAAAGTAAGGGCATAAGTTCGACTTTTCCTAAAGAATTTCTGAAACTTTGTTTACCCTGAAAAAATGGCTTTTTTGCAGCACCTTTGAGAACTTTCTTTGACAGAAGTTCACGAAGAAAACGCAAAAAAAAAGGTGTATATTATTGATATTCAGTTGTTTGGGTTGTTATCCACAATCCATCCACAAAAAAATTTGTCCTATGTCGGTGTATGATTGACGACGGTTATAAGCAGCGTGGATTGCGGCAGAAGTTGGTTAAAAAACTAGCCGAAAAAGGCATCAAAGATGATCGTGTTTTAGCAGCAATAAACAAGGTTCCCCGGCACGCTTTTTTTGAAAACGCGTTAGAGGATCACGCCTACCAGGACAAGGCATTTCCCATCGGGGAAGGACAAACAATTTCTCAACCTTACACCGTTGCATTTCAAACTGAGAAGCTGGAAATCCAGCCAGGAGATAAAGTACTTGAGATCGGAACCGGTTCAGGATATCAAGCCTGTGTGCTTCTGGAAATGGGCGCGCGCGTATACACCATCGAATATGTCCGGAAGCTCTACGAAACAACCCGCGACTTCCTTCCTCAATTGGGTTATAGTCCCTACTTCTTTTTTGGTGATGGCTCCAAAGGCCTGCCGGCTAGAGCACCTTTCAATAAGATCATTGTAACGGCTGGGGCACCCGTTGTCCCGAAGGCGCTAACTGATCAGCTTTCAGAAGGCGGTATTCTTATAATTCCAGTTGGTGATCGGGAGAAACAAGTGATGCTCAGGATACGCAAGAAAGACGGCAACCTCATCAAGGAAGAGTTTGCCAATTTTGCGTTCGTACCTCTCCTTGGAGAGCAAGGCTGGAAAAAATGAGCGGATCAGAACTTGTTCAGAAGGAACTCTTTGAACGATGAGAAATCTGCAGTCGCTTTTATCGTCTCCTTTTCACGTTTCATGAATTCCTTAAGCGTCGGGTGTATATCAATACCCTTTCCTAATTTTTCTTCTACCACTTCCTTAAACTTCGACGGATGTGCTGTCTCAAGGAAAATACCTGTTGCATCCTCAGCAGACTCCTTAAGGTATTTCTTAAGGCCCAGATACCCTACGGCACCATGGGGATCCAGTATATAATTGCTGCTAGCGTATACGTTGCGCATCGCGTCGGCAGTCTGTTCATCCGTGAAGGAGAACCCTTTAATTTCGTCTGATAAGTTCTCGTAGTTTCCATTGAACAATTCAAGCATTCGCGAAAAGTTGCTTGGATTTCCGACATCCATGGCATTGCTGATGGTCGATGAAGAAGGCCGTGGATTAAACGTGCCGGTCTTCAGATAGACGGGCACGATGTCATTGATATTAGTGGATGCAACAAACCTGCGAACCGGAAGGCCCATTCGTGTCGCTAATAGCCCTGCCGTGATATTTCCAAAATTGCCGCTAGGAACAGAAAACACCAGGGGCCGAACATTGTCCTTTAGCTGGGCATATGCATAGAAATAATAGAACGATTGAGGTATAAGCCGCGCAATGTTGATTGAGTTGGCAGACGTAAGAAAGAATTTTCGTCGCAGTTCGGTATCGAGGAAGGCTTCTTTTACGAGACGCTGGCAATCATCAAAGGTTCCTGTAACCTCCAACGCCGTGATATTCCGCTGAAGCGTTGTAAACTGTTTTTCCTGGATCTCGCTTACTTTGCCGGAAGGATACAACACAACCACCTTTGTTCCCGGCACGCCAAGAAATCCGTTGGCAACAGCACTGCCGGTGTCGCCAGAAGTAGCTACAAGGATTATGATCTCTCTATCCTGTTGGCTGGCAAAGTATCCCAAAAGCTGCGACATGAACCGCGCTCCAAAATCCTTAAACGCCAACGTTGGACCATGAAATAATTCTAACGCGAAAACATCCTTTTCCAATTTCACCAATGGGGCATCAAACTGGATAGTGTGGTCTACGATCTTCTTCAATTCTGAATCCGGCACATCGCCCTTCAAAAGATTGTGCGCAACTTCAAAACCAATGTCGCGAAAGGATTTCTGTGCAATCCCTTTAAAAAATTCGTCGGACAGCCGTGGGATCTCGACGGGCATATAAAGTCCGTTATCAGGCGCGAGTCCTTCAGTAACAGCTTGTCGTAGATCTACGGTCAAATTCCTGTTATTGGTACTATAGAATTTCATCTCCTTTGAAATTAACGTTGTTGACGTTCAGCACGTGGCATCCTCTACAATTCTTGCCCCCACGTCATTTATTTTTGAAACAAATACATCGCTCTTGAGTTTCATGCTTGAAAACTGCTGCTGAATTGTTCCGGCTACGGTGTTGGCAATAGAATATTCAGTGCTTAAAGCAAAAATCGTCGGTCCTGAGCCCGAAATGCCACAACCAAGCGCTCCGCTGCGAATGGCTGCAGCTTTAATGTTGTCAAATCCAGGGATCAGCACAGACCGAATTGGCTCCGCCACGACGTCGCATAACGATCTCATGATAAGGCCGTAATCTGGTTTCATTAACCCAACCACCAATCCTGCAATGTTTCCCCATTGAGCGATGGCATCTTTCATCGGTATGGTTGATTTGAGAACTCGTCTCGAATCCGATGTCTTAAGTTCTAGATGCGGATGCACGAGGGTACAATAGAGATTTGAAGGCGTCGGTATCCTTGTGACATCCAAGGGGTCATAGCCGCGGATCAATACAAAACCACCTAACAGAGAAGGCGCCACGTTGTCGGCATGCGCAGATCCACAGGCAATTCGTTCTGCTTCCATAGCGAACGGGAGTAGTTGCTCACGCGAGTACGGATGGTCAAAAAGATGGTTGATCGCCACCAAAGCAGCCACAGAACTTGCGGCGCTCGAACCCATGCCACTTCCAAGGGGTAGCTTCTTGTTCAACACTATTTCAACACCCTGGTCGCTATCAATCTCCCTGAGAAAAGCTTCAACTGCCACACCGGATGTGTTCCGGTCACTTTCTAAGGGCAGTTTCCCTCCATCTCCTGTAATAGTTTTGATAACTACACCCGGTTCTTTTTTTAGCGTAAGTATTACTTCGTCCGCAGGCGCTTCTACTGCAAACCCGAAAATATCAAAGCCACATGACACATTGGCGACTGTAGCGGGCGCGATGGCTTTAGCTGATTTCATCATCTTATTTAGAATAGTGCCCGATCCGTATTACGTCTGCAAACACGCCGGCAGCAGTGACACCTGCTCCAGCGCCAGGTCCCCGAATTACCATAGGCCTGTCGTGATATCGCTCGGTTGTGAGCAAAATAATATTGTCACTTCCTGACAACGAATAGAACGGATGCTTTTGATCAACCGAGGCCAGCTGTATCGACACTTCCCCGTTATCGAGTATTGCCATGTAGCGCAATTTTTGATTCTTGTCGGCAGCGTTCTTACGAAGTTTCTCAAAATCGTCATCATGCTGCTCAATAGCCGAGAAAAACTGATCGATAGTCATTTCGCCGCGGCAAGAATCTGGCACGAGGTTCTCAACTCCGATATCTTCCAGCTCCATAGACAACCCAGTCTCTCGCGAAAGGATCAAGATCTTGCGCGCAACATCCATCCCGTTGAGATCATCGCGAGGGTCTGGTTCAGTATAGCCCTTAGCCTTTGCTTCTTTCACGACGTCGCTGAATTTTCTTCCCTCTTCAAAAGAACTGAAGATGAAGTTCAGCGTTCCGCTTAGCACTGCCTCTATACGGAGCACCTTGTCTCCACTTAGAAGGAGATCATTCATTGTATTGATTACGGGCAACCCTGCTCCCACATTGGTCTCATAAAGGAACTTGACACCTCTCTTGAAAGCTGTAGTCTTCAGGGCGTTGTAATCCTCCATCGAGGCTGAGTTTGCTTTTTTGTTTGGCGTGACGATCGAAATGTTAGCCGACAATATCGATTCGTAAAGCGCCGTAACGTCCGTGCTCGAGGTACAATCAACGAAAATACTGTTCGACAAATTAAGCGCTGACATGTTATTGAAGAACTCCTGCATCTGCATAGGCTCCCCTTCTTCCATGAGCTGCTTTATACATGTTTTAAGGTTAAGCCCGTCCTCATTAAATAACATTTTCCTGCTATTGCCAATGGCTACTATGTTCACTTCCAGGAGACTTTGCTTCGCAAGCTTATCAAATTGATCGTGTACCATATTGATAAGCTCTTTACCGATGAGCCCCGTACCAACCAGAAAGATATTCAAGACTTTTCTATCAGAAAGGAAGAATGCTTCGTGCAGTGCATTAAGAGCTTTGGCAACATCACTTTGCGGAATTACCGCCGAAATATTGCGCTCAGAGGAGCCTTGCGCTATCGCTATGACGTTTACACCATTCTTACCCAACGCGCTAAACATACGCCCGCTGGTTCCGGGAGTGTGTTTCATGCCATCACCTACTACAGCAACGATCGAAAGATCATTCTCAGCCTGCACTTCATCGATCTCTTCATTTCTGATCTCATACTGAAATTCCTTCTCTATTGCTGCCTTTGCAAGTGAAGAGAAATGGTTTTCAACGGCAAAACAAATAGAATGTTCAGACGACGCCTGACTGATAAGAATAACATTTACATTTTCACGGGCTAACGTAGCAAATAAGCGCATAGAAGCACCAACGACACCCAGGAGGCCGCTTCCCTGAAGACTCAATAAACTGACGCCATTCATGGAAGATATCCCCTTTATCATTTTGCCATTCGCAGACTCTGAATGGATCTGGGTTCCCTTGAATGTTGGGTTGAAGGTGTTCTTGATCCAGATCGGGATCTTATTAATCATCGCAGGCTGCATCGTTGCGGGGAATATCACCTTAGCACCGAAATGCGATAATTCCATCGCCTCCTCATAGCTCATCTCAGGTACTGTAAATGCTTTCTTCACCTTTCGCGGATCGGCTGTCATCATTCCATCCACATCCGTCCATATCTCGAGGTCGGTTGCATTCAATGCGCCGGCGAAGATTGCTGCCGTATAGTCAGAACCGCTGCGACCCAGTGTTGTCGTCTCGCCGCTTTCAGAGGTAGCGACGAAGCCAGTGATAATTTGAACATTCGCGTGATGTTTGAAATGATCTTTGATCAGTTTGTTCGTCATCTCAAAGTCAACCTTTGCATATCCAAAGTGATTATCGGTGCGAACAACCTTTCGCGCGTCGAGGAAGTCGGCCGCATACCCCATATCGATGAAAGCTTCCGAAATAATATAGGCCGAAAGCCTTTCACCAAAGCTCATTATATAATCCAGCGTGCGGATTGTCCTTTCTTTAACGAGGTATACACCATGCAGTACATCCTCAAGCTCATTGACCATGAATTTCACTTGTGCCAGAATACCGCTCTGTCGTTGAATGTTGATCAACTGCCTGACTGCTTCGAGATGACGGGTCTCAAGTTCGGCTAGCCTGCTTTTATATTGAAGGTTACCTTCAAGCGCGAGTTTACTAATCTGGATCAACGAATCGGTCACGCCCCCGAATGCAGAAAAAACGATGGCCACATCTCCGGAAAGATAAGGTTTGATGATTTCGATAGCCGACTGAACTCGGGCCGGGGTTGCTACTGATGAGCCCCCGAATTTCAATACCTTCATGTATATAATTCGATTAAGAATTGATGGTTTAGTTTTAATATTCGGTTGATCAATGCGGCCAACTCCTTGAGATGGGCACTAATCGGACATGGCTGGGGTATAAAATCGCGCACGGGTTACCCCGTAATAATAGTAATAGTAGCTGTAGAGCTAATAATGGAGCAAGCAATAGTTCCTTTGCTGAAAAAGGAAGTCAATGAGGATATTGAATTAACAGCTTGCATAATTGATGGCCGAAATAATGAAATGATAGACTTGATTGCAAAGTATTTTTTATGATTTTTGCACGAACTAACGGTTAGTAGTCGGTTGGCAACGATTGAAATGTTGCTATTGACCGCCTCGGCTGGCCGTTAAGTGAAATACTCCATACATTGCATTACCCTTAACTCCTAGCAGGAATGTCGCGAAAGAAAAAATTTCCGCGTGAATCAGCGGTCAGCATGACGGAATTGGTGCTTCCCAACGATACGAATACCCTAAACAATCTGATGGGCGGAAGACTGATGCATTGGATGGATATTGTATCGGCTATTGCCGCTCAAAAGCATTCTAACCGAATTGTCGTGACCGCCTCGGTTGATAATATCTCGTTCAAGCATCCAATACGTTTAGGCAACGTGGTGACGTTAAAGGCTAAGGTAACACGTGCATTTAGCTCCTCAATGGAGGTGCGCATTGACGTTGATGCCGAGGATATTCCAGCCAGCACAAAAACAGAAAGCAACAGCGCTTTTTTCACATTCGTTGCCGTCGACCAATTGGGCAGACCTATAGACGTTCCTGAGGTAGAACCCGAGACTACGGAAGAGAAGGCTTTATACGATGGGGCGCTACGCCGTAGACAACTTCGCCTCATACTTGCAGGCAGGATGAAACCATCGGAGGCAAAAGAGCTAAAATCGATATTCGACATACAAGAATCGTGAACTATTCAAACGCCATCGAACACCTTTATCAAGAGGAATTATACAAACTCGGCCCAAAGGTGCTGGTTATTATTCCCCTGCCCTGGGACACTTTGTCTGAAGCGGATCAACTCTTGCTTTCCAAGATCCTCGCGTCAGTAAAACGGACCTTAGCATCCGTTCAGGTACTTACGTTAAGCGAAGTAGAGACGGACGATCTACTTTTTTACAATGCATCAAAGATAATCGTATTCGGGAGCTCATTAAAAGTATCAGGAAAAAGCATTCTGCCCTATCAATCTTTCAGACACGATCAGGCTAGTGTACTATGGGCAGATAGCCTTGACCAGTTGGATGAGACAAAAAAGAAAAACCTTTGGAATGCACTGAAGGACATGTTTCACGTGTAGGCTTAAAACTAATTTTGTGCGTAAAACTTCTTCTATTAGAAAATCAGCAGATTCAAAACAAAAAGTCGAAGTCAATCTAATGATGCCGGAGTCGAATTATGTTTGATCTTTAGATATAAAAACCCGAAGCCCTAAAACGTCGGGGCATTTGTTTTATTGTCGTCCTATTATGAATTGCCATGGGACGCGGTAGAGCACTAATGAATTGGGCAATAATGTATTTAGATATGCCGTTTTTTTATTTGAAAGTTCTTGATTAATATTTCGGGCATGAATCTATTTGCAGGGCTGGTTTTTATATCGGTCTTTTGTGGGGCACAGCCTGTTATCATCGGTAAATGGATAACAATCGATGATGAGACAAATGAAACTAAGTCTATTGTGGAGATCTTCGAGCGCAATGGGAAGGTTTACGGCAAAATAATCAAGATATTTTCCGATGACGATCCGGATCCCGTTTGTGATAAATGTCCCCAGGATGACGATCGTTACTTAAAAAAGATTCTCGGAATGGAGATCATTAAGGATATGAGAAAGGCGGGTGAAGAGTACGTTGATGGGGACATACTCGACCCTGAGGACGGGAAGGTTTACCGGTGCAAACTCTGGCTTGAGGGTGGTCAATTAATGGTTCGGGGATATTGGGGCCCCTTCTATCGGACCCAAACATGGAGGAAATCAACTTGATTATATGTATTTCAACGGGAAAATCT
>DATHIE010000886.1:0-3946 GCA_035316905.1 Chryseolinea sp.
GATGCAGAGCAGCCTGAACGTAATGACAAGACGAAAGCGGTTCATATTTTCCCAAACCCTGCTGTAGAATACGTACACGTGAAGTTGGAGCATGTCAATATGGACAACGTGAAAGTATCGATGCACAACATTATCGGAAACGAGATCAATATTGAGACTGAGCGCATCGATGAACACGAGTTGCGCATAAGGGTAAAAGATTTTGATGCTGGCTATTATTTGATCGCCCTCAAAGACGCACAATCCAAATTTATAGGCACCTATAAATTCTTAAAACGCTAATAACTTTCTAAGCCAGCAGCTCGCGGATGCGTTTTCCAAAGTTCCTGATTTCATCCTCTGAAGTATCAAAAGCACACATCAGGCGGGCTTCAAAGATTTGGTCTGTCCACATATAAAAGAAATGTTCCTTCTGAAGCTCCGGGATGATCTCGGGAGGAAATATTGCGAATACTCCGTTGGCGTCTACGGCCTGCGTGATTTTGATCTGTGGATGTTTTTTTAGTTCTTCGGCCAGCTTTCGGGCCATCTTGTTGGAATGTTCCGCATTCCTCTTCCAAAGATCATTGCTGAGCAATGCATTGAACTGTGATCCAATGAAACGCATTTTGGAATGGAGCTGCATGCCTTGCTTTCGAATAAACTTAAAATCCACGGCTTGCGCTGTGTTAAAGAATATGATTGCTTCGCCGAACATCATCCCATTTTTTGTCCCGCCAAATGACAACACGTCAACACCAGCATCCCGAGTAAAGCTTCGAAATGACTCCCCAAGACTAACGCAGGCGTTTGAGATCCGCGAGCCATCCATGTGCAGAAACAGGTTATGCTTCTTTGCAACTGCAGATATCGCTTCGATTTCCTTACGCGTATAAACGGTTCCGTACTCTGTTGATTGAGATATCGATATTACTTTGACCTGTGGGTGGTGTTGGTCGTCCACTCGTTGGATCTTCTCATCGATATCCGCCGGATAAATTTTACCGTCCCTGGTTTTTACAGTTAGCAGCTTGCATCCTAAAAATTTTTCCGGAGCTGTTGATTCATCGACGTGTATATGCGCGAGGTCAGAACAGATTATTGAATTGTACGATCGAGTTAATGCGCTTAAGCCAAGTACATTGGCGCCCGTGCCGTTATATGCAAAAAAAACTTCGACATCGTCGCCGAAGAGTGCTTTGAATTTTTCAATTGCTTTCGCGGTATGTTCGTCGGATCCATAAGAGCCATCGTGACCCTGGTTGGCATCAAGTAATGCCTGCATCACCTCTGGATGAACACCGGCATAGTTATCACTTGCAAATGTGCGTTTCATTTCCCCCTGAAAATAATTGTTGGGCATCCAAAGAACCTTAATTTAGAGCTATATTTCAAAAACAATTTGTAGAAACATGGTCAACATTCTCGTGCCGACTGATCTGTCGGAGCTTTCCAAAATTGCTGTCCAATATGCTATTAAGATTGCCAACAAAACGGAGGGCAACATTACGCTCTTGCACGTGATAAACATCATAGAGCCCACGCGTGCAACTATGCGCCTGCGTCTTAAGGCATTAGAGCAGGAATTGTTTGCTGTGGCAAAGGAAGACCTGGATGCAATGATAAAGGATATCTCGAAAACGTTGAAGTCCAACCTTCCGATCAAAATAAAGGTAGTTAAGGGGGCTTCCTTTAATGATACAGTAAAAAAGGAGGCAAAGCGTCTGCGGACCGGACTGATCGTAATGGGTACACGTGGGGCAAGCGGCCTGAAGAAGTATGTAATGGGAAGCAATACCGCCTCCGTTATCGACGCAAGCGATGTGCCCGTTCTCGCAGTACCCGAACTGGGGTCCTTCAAGAATTTTAGAAATGTGGTTTATGCAAGTGATCTCACGCACCTGGAGAAAGAACTAAAAACACTTATTCCATACCTGGAAAAATTTGAATCGACGGTTCACCTTATCCACGTGGCTCAGTCATTAAAGGCCGTTTCTGCTATTGAAAGGAAGATCGATGCTGTGGTGCAAAAAACAGGTTACAAGAATGTTATTGTCCGGGTTATGGTTAACAAGAAAGTAGATGAAGCCATCGATCACTATGTTGAAGTGATAAAAGCCGACCTCCTGACAATGTTTGCTCATGACCGCAGCTTTTACGAAAAATTGTTCGATCGAAGCATGACGCGCAAGATGGCATTCCACAGCAAAATACCCTTGCTGGCGTTCAGACAGAATTAAGATAATTAGTAATGCAGGTTTTAGAACTCTGCGCTTCCGGGATAACGCGGGAATGGGATTACGTCCCGAATATTTGTCATTCCCGTTACAAACTGCATCAATCGTTCAAACCCAAGTCCAAATCCGCTATGTGGTGCTGATCCGAATTTGCGCAATTCGAGATACCACCACAGTTCTTTTTCCGGCAGCTTGAGCTCGTTAACACGCTTGATTATCCGATCGTAACGTTCTTCACGTTGGGATCCTCCAATAATCTCACCGATACCGGGGAACAAAACATCCATTGCTGCCACCGTATTGCCGTCATCGTTCTGACGCATGTAGAATGCCTTTATCGCAGCTGGATAATTGTAAAGGATAACAGGTTTTTTAAAATGTTTTTCAACGAGGAATCTTTCGTGTTCTGATTGTAGGTCAACTCCCCAGGCATCGATTACGTACTGGAACTTCTTTTTCTTATTAGGGTTGGAATTCTTCAGGATATCAATTGCCTCCGTATAGGACAAGCGTTGAAAATCGTTTTCACCTACAAATTTCAACCTTTCAAATAAACTAAGTTCGCTACGTTGATCCTGCGGCTTCGTGTTGTCTTCATCAATTGCCCTCTTATTCAGGAATTCCAGATCCTCCACGCAATTTTCCAATGCGTATCGGACGAGAAACTGAAGCAAATCCTGGGCAAGCTGCATGTTGTCGTTGATGTCGTAGAAAGCCATTTCTGGTTCTATCATCCAGAATTCTGCCAGGTGTCGGGTTGTATTGGAATTCTCAGCCCGGAACGCAGGGCCGAAAGTATAGATCTCCCCCAGCGATAACGCATACGTTTCTCCTTCCAGCTGGCCGGAAACTGTCAGATTGGTTTCGCGCCCAAAAAAGTCTTCCTTAAAGTTTACATGACCTGATTCATTTCTTGGAGGATTTTCCGGATGGAGTGCAGTTACACGGAACATTGCCCCGGCACCCTCCGCATCGGATCCCGTAATAACCGGCGTGTGGATGTAAAAAAATCCCCTGTCGTTAAAGAACTTATGCACGGCATAAGCCATAGCATGACGGACCCGCATCACGGCCCCAAACGTGTTGGTGCGTGGTCGGAGATGAGCGATCTCACGCAGGTATTCCAGGCTGGGTCTGTTCTTTAGTTGAAGGGGATAACTTTCGGGGTCGCATTCACCGAGGATTTCCAGCGTCTTAACCCGCACTTCCATCGCTTGTCCCTTGCCCAGTGATGGAATTAGCTCACCTGTGATCGAAACGCAGGCACCCGTTGTTATCTTCTTTATTGTTGCTTCGTCTAATGAGTTAAGCTCTACAACCGCCTGTATATTTTTGATGGTTGATCCATCGTTAATATCAATGAACTGGTTGTTGCGAAAACTGCGCACCCAGCCATTCAACTGGATTAACTGACCTGTTGGCGTGAGTGTAAGGAGCTCTTTGATCTTCGTTCGCTTCATTGTTGTGATTGTCGACCCCAATTGGTTTTTTTAGTTCCCTGGTGGATAAAGGTTCGCAAAAAACGAAAAAACTTGGCGATTTTCATAGCTTCACCTGCAGTAATAGCGATTTGCAGAGCCATATGGCAGGAGGGGATTGTTATCGTTGATTGATGCAGACGGCCTGCATCAATCAACGATAACAATCCCCTCCTGCCATATGGCTCTGCAAATCGCTATTACTGCAGGTGAAGCTATGAAAATCGCCAAGTTTTTTCGTTTTTTGCGAAC
>DATHIE010000887.1:0-21642 GCA_035316905.1 Chryseolinea sp.
CAGTGGATTTATGAGATTTGCTGCCGCGGAAAAAGGACAGCGCGTTGTATTAAAGGCCGGACTTGTACCTGCAACTATGCCGGTACGTATAGTAGAAGTTAATCGTAAACCTTTTGAAGAAGAGAAATAAAATGAAAACAATTATCGATTCCCGAAACAGATCACAATCCATCCTATTTATAGTTTTATGTTTAACCCTGCTTAATATAAGATTTGCGGCAGCGCAGAATACGGAGATTCTTGAGGCAAAACACTTAGTGGAAGTGGATCAGACCAAGAAAGCAATTGAAGTATTGACCAAAGCAATTCAGACATATCCGGCCGTCCCTTCTCTTCACTATTACCTGGGCATGGCTCAATTAGGAAGTGGAACGCGTGACGTTGCACTCAAAACATTTGAAAAGGGTATCTCTGTCGACGACAAAGAACCTTTGAACTACGTGGGGAGAGGACGATTAAGTATGTTGGAAAACAATGCTCAAAAAGCCAAGCTCGATTTCGACAAAGCATTATCGCTCTCGAAGTCTAAAAACGTTGCTGTACTTCAGGGCGTTGCAGATGCTTATATGATTGATCCTAAACGGTCAAATGACGCCATGAATCTTCTTAACAAAGCGAAGGCGATCGATGACCATGACGCCGAGACGTTAATTCTATTGGGTGATGCATTTCTCCAACAGAACAACGGTGGGCAAGCTGTTACAAATTATGAAAGAGCGGCATCGCTGAATACTAAATTAGCCAAGCCTCACTATAAAATTGGTCTGGTTTATTTACGGTCACGTAATTATCCCGCTGCCCAGGAAGCGTTTAATAAGGCTATTGCACTTGATCCAGGCTATACGTTAGCCTATAAAGAGATCGGTGAGAACTATTACTCTCAGAAAGAAGCGACAAAGGCCGTCGCAGCTTACGAAAAATACATGGGCTTGACTGAGAATCCAGAACCTGCAAAACTTCGCATGGCGTTCTTTTACTTTATGGCAAAAGACTATCCAAAGGCGAATACCATGTTCGAAAACCTTGTAACAAAACCCGATGCTTCAATAACTGCTAAACGGTTTTACGCACAAAGTCTTTTTGAATCAGGTAATTATGAGAAAAGCCGGACGATGTTTGACGAGTATTTTGCAAAAGCAAAACCTGAAGACATTGCTGCGTCAGATTATGCAGTGTACGGCAAGCTCCTCCAGAAAATTGGGATAGACTCTCTCGCAGTAGTCGCTTTTCAAAAGAGTATTGACCTTGATCCTAAACAACAGGAGGTTCTACAATTGCAGTCGGAAGCTTATTTTAAATTAAAGAAATATCAGGAAGCAATTGGCGCTTATGAAAAGTTACGAGCAGTAAAAACCAAATGGTCATCCCCAGATCTCTACACCGTTGGTAGGGCATATTATTTCCAGAGCCAGACTGAGCAATTAAAAACAGATACAGCTGCGCAAAGACAGCTATTGCTAAGAGCTGACTCTGCATTCCAAAAACTGACTGAATTGCAGCCCAACATGACTATATCCTATAGCTGGGCCGCTCGAACAAAAGCAAGCCTGGATCCAGAGTCAGAGAAAGGACTTGCTAAACCTTTTTATGAAAAACTAATCGAAAAAGCACTACTCACGCCAGATAAAAACAGGAACGATCTGATTGAAGCATACTCTTACCTGGGGTACTATCACTTCCTCAAGAGAGAAAAAGTTCCTGCCCGAACCAATTGGGAGAAGGTTTTAGCGTTAGATCCAAACAGCGAGGCAGCAAAAACAGCATTGGACGAACTCAAGAAAATGTAAGACCTTGGCCAGGGGCCAGCAGGGCAACGTGGCGGACTGAAACATGAGTTTTTTTGTTAAAGGTTCCCCATGTTCGTTGATGACAATCAACAACCGCTATTGAAGCACGTTGCTCCTGCCCTGGTCATTTCAAAGAGCTGTAAAAATAGGAAATACCATCGGTTAATTGGAAATGCGTAATATTGGGTTTTAAATACCCGCGAGAAACAGCCAAATAATGAACATATTCCTGCAAATAAGCCAGCCTACAGATACGCTTATTCAACTCAGTCAAACACCAGATCAGGGACTTACCGTTTTTTCACTGCTCATGAAAGGTGGGGTGGTTATGATTCCTATCGTGCTATTATGGATAATAACAACATACATTTTTATAGAGCGTTATATCTACCTGCGCCAGAAAACCAGAAGACAGAAGGATTTTTTGGCAAACATTACCAGGTACATAAAGGTCTCCGATATCAAAGCAGCAAAGATGTATGCTGAAAACGAAACGTCCAGTACCGGCAAAATTATCACGACGGGACTTCTTTACATCGGAAAGCCAATCAAAGAAATAGAAACAATGATGGAAGCCGTTGCTAATGTTGAAGTTGGTGAAATGGAAAAAAATACGGGATACCTGGGCATTATCGCCGGTATTGCTCCAATGTTGGGTTTCATCGGTACGATCTCCGGTATTATCCATATTTTTTACAGCATTTCCCTGACAGACAATATCAGTATCGGGATCATCGCCGGCGGTCTTTATGAAAAAATGGTTACAAGCGGTGCTGGTCTGATCGTGGGCGTATGCGCTTATTCAGCTTACCATTTTCTGCATCAGAAAATTCAACACTTTACACTGCAGGTGCAGCGTGATTCGCTAGATTTTATACGGTACATTATTAGCCCTGTAGAATGAAAATCCGTTCCAGAAATAAATTTGCAGCGGAAGTAGCGACGTCATCTCTGAATGACATTATGTTCTTTCTGCTGTTGTTCTTTCTCATCATTTCTACCGTTGCAAATCCGAACGTGATAAAAGTGCTTTTGCCAAAGTCCAGCGCCAGTCAGGCATTAAGCAAACAGCCCATTATTCTTACCATAACAGAAAACAAAGAATACTTTATTAATAAAAGGCCAGTATCGGTGGAGAACCTCGAAGGGGAATTAATCAAAGCGTGTACAGGATTGCATGAGCCAACCGTTGTACTCCACGCCGCCAACAACTTATCCATCCAGGATTTAGTCAACGTAATGCAAGTTGGCGCCCATCAAAAAATTAAAATGGTCTTAGCCACCGATAAGCGGTAGGCGGTCAATGACCAATCAGCAATGATCAGTGATCAATGACGGTGGAAAACGCTGCGCACGTCGTAAAAACAGCTCAAACGTGTGCGAAATATTATCTTCGTATTGTATAGAGTTTGAGCGATAAATAATAGAAATTAGCGCTTCGTAAACCGCCAATGGAGAACTCTGATCTCATACAATACGCGCCGATTGCCATCATGTTCGTGCTTGCTTTTGGGTTCGTGGCGACGACTATGGTCGTTACTCACGCGCTGGGTCCAAAGCGGAAATCAAAGATCAAGTTAGACCCTTTTGAATGTGGCATCGAACCGCAGGGAAACGCACGTGTTCCCTTCAATATCAAGTACTTCCTCGTTGCTATCCTCTTTGTCTTGTTTGATGTGGAAGTAATCTTCATGTATCCTTGGGCGGTTAATTTTAAAGATCTTGGACTTGCCGGCTTCCTCGAAATGCTGGTATTCATCGGTTTGTTATTGATTGGATTCTTTTACCTGATTAAGAAAGGTGCTTTAAACTGGGAGGATTAATGGAGCGAGTGGAGAACGTAGCAAAACCTGGCGTAACAGTGGGCGAAAAGCCCGATGGAATTGAAGGTGTCGGCTTTTTTGCAACAAGTTTGGAGAAGGTAGTGGGAATGGCGAGGAAGAATTCAATTTGGCCCCTGCCGTTCGCGACATCCTGTTGTGGAATTGAATTTATGGCTACGATGGGCGCTCACTATGACCTCGCCCGTTTCGGTTGCGAGCGTTTGAGCTTTTCGCCACGGCAAGCTGACTTGCTGATGGTGATGGGTACCATCGCGAAAAAAATGGGTCCGGTGCTTCGACAGGTCTATGAGCAGATGGCGGAACCCAGATGGGTCCTTTCCGTTGGCGCATGCGCCAGCAGCGGCGGAATCTTTGACACCTATAGCGTGCTTCAGGGAATTGACAGGATCATTCCGGTCGACGTGTATGTGCCGGGTTGCCCTCCCCGACCTGAACAAATAATTGATGGAATAATAAAAATACAGCATCTCGTTCAAAACGAGTCGCTACGGAGAAGGGATTCTCCGGAATATAAAGCGATGCTCAACAAGTATGGAATAGAATAGTACTCCATGGGGTTGCTGTACTTTGCAAACATAACCGATTGATGGAAGCTTCCGCTCAGGAAAAAGTTATCAATTCACTAAAGGATAAGTATGAAGGAGAGATCCTTCATATTGAAACGCCCTATGACTTTCTTACCATCACCCTAAGGAAAGAAAAGATCGCGGAGATCATTCGCCATCTCTATGATGACCCGGAGACGAAATTCCAATACCTCACTTCTCTTTGTGGCGTTCACTTTCCCGACCTGAAGCAGATCTCAGTTGTATACCAACTTCATAACCTCGTTACTAATCAAAGGTTACGCCTGAAAACTTATCTGTCTGTCGAAAGCCCCGATACCGATACTATTACAGGTGTCTTTCCAGGCGCCAACTGGATGGAACGTGAGACTTATGATTTTTACGGAGTGAATTTTAAAGGACATCCGGACTTAAGGCGAATATTGAATGTTGACGATATGATCATCTTTCCAATGCGAAAAGAGTATCCATTGGAAGATCAGACCCGAGAGGATAAAAACGATTCTATGTTTGGACGGTAACAACTATGGACTTAAATGAATCACTCATCGGCCAGGTACCTCCGGAAGAGAAGCAGTACTCCTATCTGAATCTCGGTCCGACCCATCCCGCTACACACGGAATTTTTCAGAACGTGCTTAAGATGGACGGCGAGATCATCGTAGAGGCAGAACCGACAATCGGATATATTCACCGCGCATTCGAAAAACTTGCTGAACGGAGGCCCTACGCGCAAATCACTCCTTTAACCGACAGAATGAATTATTGCTCAGCTCCGATAAATAACATCGGCTGGCATATGACCGTGGAAAAACTCCTGGGAACAGAGATCCCTAAACGCGTGCAATATCTTCGCGTCATTCTAATGGAGCTAGCACGCATTACAGACCACCTCATTTGTAATGCAGTCATCGGCGTTGACACTGGAGCCCTGACAGGTTTCGTTTACATGTTTCAGCAACGCGAGCTGGTGTATGAGATCTATGAAGAGATCTGCGGCGCACGCCTGACCACAAACCTCGGACGAATCGGTGGTTTTGAACGGGATTTTTCTCCCAAGGCCTGGGCGAAGATCCATCAGTTCCTCAAAGAATTCCCTGTCATATTAAAAGAATTTGAAAACCTGCTGAAGCGGAACCGCATTTTTATGGACCGCACGATAGCTGTAGGTGGGATTACAGCTGAGCGGGCTTTGAGTTATAGCTTCTCAGGTCCTAACCTTAGAGCTGCCGGCGTCGATTACGATGTACGTGTAGCGGCTCCGTATTCCTCGTACGAGGATTTTGACTTTATCATCCCTGTAGGATCTAATGGTGATGTGTACGACCGATTCATGGTTAGGCAGGAAGAAATGTGGCAGAGTCTCAGCATCATCAAACAAGCGATTGACAAACTTCCCGATGGACCCTTTCACGCAAAAGTGCCGGAGTTTTATCTGCCTCCAAAGGAGGAAGTGTATAACGACATGGAAGCGTTAATATATCACTTCAAGATAGTAATGGGCGAAACCGATATTCCAAAAGGAGAAGTATATCATTGCGTAGAGGGCGGAAACGGCGAGCTTGGTTTTTATCTGATCAGCGACGGAGGCCGAACACCTTTCCGATTGCAGTTCAGAAGACCCTGTTTCATCTATTACCAGGCGTATCCAGAGATGATCAAAGGTTCGATGTTGTCGGATGCGATATTGACGATGAGTAGTATGAATGTGATTGCTGGCGAGCTTGACGCGTGAGATAGTAGGGTGTGCCTCGACGAGGAACGTTAATCGTTAATCGTTAATCGTGGGTGTGGGAGGTGAGAGTGGGTGTGATGGCTGCAAGAAATGTGAAAGTGAGATTAACGAATTAAGGTGTATTATGAAGCAATTGAAAAAGAATGTAGGATAAGGGCTTTACCCACACCCAAACACACACCCACGATTAACGATTAACGGACAACAGACAACAGACGAACAATGAATGACCAGATAAAATTTTCTGACAAAACATTCAGTCTCGTACAGAGAATAATCAAACGCTACCCCGAAGGAAAGCAGAAGTCGGCCTTGTTACCCGTGTTGCATCTTGCCCAAACTGAATTTGACGGCTGGCTGAGCACGCCGGTGATGGACTATGTGGCCTCCTTGCTCAATATTAAACCTATTGAAGTTTACGAGGTGGCAACCTTCTATTCCATGTACAATCTAAATCCGGTAGGTAAGTGTTTGATCGAAGTTTGTCAGACCGGACCCTGCTGGCTACGTGGATCAGATGAAATTGTAGAACATATTGAAAAGAAGCTTGGCATAAAGAACGGAGAGACTACGGCAGATGGAATGTTTTCACTCAAAACAGTAGAATGTCTTGGCTCCTGCGGAACAGCACCAATGCTTCAGTGTGGAGAAACTTATTATGAAGATCTGACACCCGAAAAGGTTGACAAGGTGCTGGAGGATTTGAAGGCTGAAGGGAAGAGAAGCACTTATCTTAGTGTGGAATGATGAATGAGTACAATGGTAAGGTGATGGAACGCCGAATATCGAATGTCGAACTCCGAATGTCGAAGGAACTACGATTAACGATTAACGATTAACGGATAACGAATAACCCCAATGGGAAAGCAAGTTTTATTAGAACACATTGATGTACCGGGGATCAATACCTTCGATGTTTACAGGAAACATGGAGGATATGCGGCTGTTGAAAAGGCATTGAAAATGACGCCTGACCAGGTGACCGAGGAAGTGAAAGAGTCAGGGTTGCGCGGAAGGGGAGGCGCGGGTTTTCCAGCGGGATTAAAGTGGAGTTTCATGGATCGGAAATCCGAAAAGCCCCGCTACCTGGTGTGCAATGCAGATGAAAGCGAGCCGGGAACCTTCAAGGACAGATATCTTATGGAAAAGATACCTCACCTGTTGATAGAAGGAATGATCGCATCAAGTTATGCGTTGGGCGCAAAATCATCATACATATACATCCGCGGTGAATACATGTACATCGTTGGGATCCTTGAAAGAGCAATAGAAGAAGCAAGGACGGCAGGGTTTGTCGGAAAGAATATTTTGGGTACAGATTACTCGCTCGAGTTATATGTTCATCCCGGCGCTGGTGCTTACATCTGTGGTGAGGAGACAGCGTTGTTAGAATCGCTTGAGGGAAAGCGGGGCAACCCAAGATTAAAGCCGCCGTTCCCGGCTATCGCAGGTCTGTATGCCTGCCCTACCGTTGTAAATAATGTAGAAACGATCGCATCCGTCGTGCCTATCCTTAACATGACGGCCGACAAGTATAACGATATGGGTATTGGGAAGAGCACGGGTACCAAGCTCATTTCTGCAAGTGGTCATATCAATAAGCCAGGAGTTTACGAGATCGAGTTAGGATTGCCAGTTGAAGAGTTCATTTATTCTGATGAATACTGCGGTGGCATCTGGAGGGGACGCAAGCTTAAGGCGGTAGTAGCCGGAGGATCGTCCGTACCTATTTTGCCCGCTAACCTGATATTAAAGACTGCCAAGGGCGAGCCAAGGCTAATGACCTATGAATCACTCGCCGACGGCGGATTTGTTAGCGGTACAATGCTTGGCTCCGGTGGTTTTATAGTGATGGATGAAACTGCATGTATTGTCCGAAACTTGTGGACCTTTGCGCGGTTCTATCATCACGAATCCTGCGGTCAATGCAGTCCATGCCGCGAAGGGACAGGATGGATGGAAAAAGTTTTGCACCGCATTGAACATGGACACGGCCACATGGAAGACATCGATCTTCTGGTTGACGTAGCTAAAAAAATTGAAGGAAATACTATTTGTCCCCTGGGCGATGCGGCAGCGTGGCCTGTAGCCAGCGCGATACGTCACTTCAGGGATGAATTTGAATATCACGTGAAGTATCCAGAAAAGGTGAAGAACCCAAGGCATCTGGAGGTAGATAGTATGGTTCTGAGTTGAGGGTTGAGGGACGTGCCCCGAACGAATACCGTTAATCGGTATCCGTTAATCGTGGGTGTGGGAGATGAGTGCGGGTGTGATGATAGGGTAAATTGAGACTAATGATTGTACCGTGAATGCTGAAACGATTGGATAAATTATGATGTGGGCTTTGCTCCCACACCCAAGACACACACTCACGATTAACGGATAACGGATAACGATTAACGGACAACAATGGCAAAAGTCACCATAGATGGCATTGAAGTAGAAGTTCCGGACGGAACGACAATATTGAACGCTGCGCGACAGATCGGTGGAAATGTTGTTCCTCCCGCGATGTGCTACTATTCCACTTTGAAGGATACCGGAGGTAAGTGCCGTGTTTGCCTCGTGAAAGTTGCGCAAGGATCAGGAAAAGATCCCAGGCCTTTACCAAAGCTTGTTGCATCGTGCCGAACTCCTGTAATGGACGGAATGGTAGTGCAGAATATAACGTCGGCGGAAGTTCTCGAAGCAAGAAAAGGAGTTGTAGAATTCTTACTAATAAATCATCCGCTTGACTGTCCTGTATGTGACCAGGCTGGTGAATGTGATCTTCAGAATCTCGCGTACGAGCATGGTGCTGCAAAGACACGCTATGAGGAAGAACGCCGGACGTTTGAAAAGATCGATATCGGAGATAAGATCAAGTTGCACATGACTCGTTGCATCCTGTGTTATCGATGTACATTTGTAGCTGACCAACTTACAAACAACCGCGTACACGGTATTCTCAACCGCGGTGATGCTTCTGAGATCAGCACGTACATCGAAAAGGCTGTTGATAACGAATTCTCCGGAAACATGATCGATGTTTGCCCGGTTGGAGCGCTAACGGATCGTACCTTCAGGTTTAAAAGCCGCGTATGGTTCACTAATCCGCTGGACGCACACCGTAAGTGTGATAAGTGCTGCGGTAAAGTCGTCTTATGGACAAAAGGCGATGACGTGCTGCGCGTTTCCGCTAGAAAGGATCAGTATGGCGAAGTCAAAGAATACATTTGTAATGAATGCCGCTTTGAGCGTAAGAATATGAACGACTGGACGATTGAAGGACCACGGCATATAGAAAGCCATTCCGTGATCGCCCAGAATCACTACGAGAAAATTGACTTGCAAAAATTAAAGCTTGAAATTGATCGACAGATTGTCTTCCAAAAAGGAAAACAATTGCCTGAACCAGACAGCGCAAACTAAAGAGTCAGCAGCATGACATCATTCCTGATATATAAACTAATACTTTCCACTGCGATCTTTGTGATCACGCTGCTCGTTGCTGCTTATTCCACTTATGCGGAAAGAAAAGTTGCAGCGTTCCTCCAAGACCGACTTGGACCGGATCGGGCCGGACCATATGGTATATTCCAACCGCTTGCAGATGGCTTAAAATTTATCATGAAGGAAGAGTTCATTCCGGTTGTCTCCAATAAGTTGCTTTTTGTCCTGGGCCCCTGTATCGCAATGATGACTGCTTTGATGGCAGGTGTGATCATTCCCTGGGGGAATACAATAAATATCGATGGACAGGAATATTCGTTACAGATCGCAGATCTTAATATAGGAATCCTCTACGTTTTCGGCGTTGTCTCGATAGGTGTATACGGTATCATGATCGGGGGATGGGCCTCGAATAATAAATTTTCTCTCATTGGTGCTATCCGTGCATCAGCCCAGATGATCAGCTATGAGATCGCAATGGGATTATCGATCATCGCACTGATACTCATGACGGGAACATTGAGCCTCAATGAAATCACTGTCCAACAAGCTGGTGGTGTGGGCGCAGACTGGAACTTCTGGAATGTTATCTACCAGCCATTGGGATTCCTGATCTTTTTGACATGCGCATTCGCCGAATGTAATAGAACGCCATTTGACTTGCCAGAATGTGAAACAGAACTTGTTGGCGGTTATCATACGGAATATAGCAGCATGAAACTTGGGTTTTACCTTTTTGCGGAGTACATAAATATGTTTGTATCATCCGCAGTGATCTCAACTCTTTATTTCGGCGGATACAATTTCCCCTTCATGAACGATCTCGGACTTGAGCATAATACGATTACTATTATAGGAACATCGTTCTTATTTGCTAAGGTAACTTTCTTCATTTTCTTTTTCATGTGGATACGCTGGACGATCCCGCGTTTTCGATATGATCAGCTGATGAACCTTGGGTGGAAGATCCTGATACCGCTGGCGGTTTTTAATATTTTTATTACCGGAGTGGTGTCGTTGATATTTAATAGATAGGGTGTGGGTGTGGGTTGGGGTGTGTTTACCTCAGAGACCCAAAAGGCGCGGAGCAAACCGCAAAAATTAAAAGCGATTAACGGATAACGGATAACGATTAACGGCATGCTAACAAACCGATCGAAGCTTGTAGTAAAGAAGGAGATGACGCTGTGGGAGCGGATGTACCTGCCTGCCATTCTGGGTGGAATAGTCATCACGATAAAACATTTGTTACGAAAAAAAGCAACTATTAGATATCCTGAGAAAAAAAGAGAGATAAGCGAAATTTGGAGAGGCCAGCATGTATTGAAGCGTGATGACAAAGGAGCGGAACGTTGTACGGCATGCGGACTTTGTGCCGTAGCGTGCCCCGCGGAAGCAATCACTATGACAGCTGCAGAACGGAAAAAGGGCGAAGAAAACCTGTACCGGGAAGAAAAATATGCCTCTACCTATGAGATCAACATGCTGCGGTGCATCTTCTGTGGTTTGTGTGAGGAAGCATGTCCCAAGGAGGCCATATTTTTGACTGATCGTATTATAGAAACAGATTATTCAAGAAACGATTTTATCTTCGGAAAGGATAAGCTGGTTGAATCTGTAAATGAGCGGATTGATGTAAGCAAGAGACAAACACAGGCAGTAGCAGAATTCAAACAACAGAAAAGACTAAGTCATAACAAGTAACCGGTAAACCACAGTGACGCTAAACGTATTCTACTTCATTTCTTTTGTCGCCGTGTTATCCGCTTTGATGGTGGTTTTCTCAAAAAGTCCCGTGTATTCGGTATTATACCTCATCATTACATTCTTTTGTATCGCCGGCCATTACGTTTTGTTGAATGCTCAGTTTTTGGCCGCCGTACACGTAATTGTCTATGCGGGAGCAATCATGGTACTGTTCCTTTATGTGATCATGTATTTGAATCTTAACAACGAGACCGAGCCGCACAAAAGCGTTTTGCTGAAGGTCACGGCCACGATATCCGCAGGGTTGCTGATGATTGTGCTTATCGGTTCTCTGAAAGGCACAGAACAAATGCTTCAACAACAAACCACCGATGCCTCCATCGGTACGGTAAAAAATCTTGGAAAGATAATGCTGACCGAATTCTTACTTCCATTCGAAATAACCTCGATCCTGTTGCTTGCAGCAATGGTCGGGTCAGTGATGCTGGGGAAGAAGGAGGAAAATAGTAAATAGTAAGTGGTAAGTGGTGAGTGGTGAGTAGTAGGCAGTGACAAGTGAAGATGAACAATGAAATTTTGAACATCCTCCCCCTAAAGGGGGCCGGGGTTGTTAACAATATGATAAATAATATACCAATAGACTATTACATCTGGCTTTCGGCAACGCTGTTCACAATCGGCGTGCTGGGTGTGCTTTACAGAAGAAATGCTATAATCATATTCATGTGCATAGAACTAATGCTTAATGCCGTGAACCTTTTGATGGTCGCTTTCTCCAGCTATCTCAATGATGCATCAGGTCAGGTATTTGTGTTTTTTATCATGGCAGTGGCAGCAGCTGAAGTGGCTGTCGGACTCTCTATTGTTGTTCTTATGTATCGGAATACAAAGACCGTAGACATTAATGTATTGAATCGTCTCAAATGGTAGGTATAGATTTTCTAGTAAGCTTCGTCCCCCTTTTCCCGTTGCTGGGCTTTCTTTTCATTGCCCTAAATACAAAAAGGTTCACTGAAGGGTTTACAGCCTTTGTTGCATGTGGATCAGTGCTAGCATCTTTTATAGTATCGTTCTTCCTCTTTATTCACCTTATTGGAATCACAGCTGGCGAGCCAAGTATTCATGTAACACTATTTGACTGGATCAGCGCAGGTAACTTTAAGGCCTCCATCAGCTTCCTTATTGATCCGTTGTCATCGTTGATGCTCCTTATCATAACAGGCGTTGGATTTCTCATCCATGTGTACTCGATCGGATACATGGAGGACGACGAAGGATATAATCGCTTTTTCTCGTACCTGAATCTTTTTGTCTTCTTCATGCTGCTTCTGGTAATGGGAGCTAACTACCTCGTGATGTTCATCGGCTGGGAAGGCGTCGGACTTTGCTCTTATCTCTTGATCGGATTCTGGTTCAAGAACCAGGACTACAATGATGCAGCAAACAAAGCGTTTATCATGAACCGTATCGGAGACCTGGGCATGTTGCTGGGAATTGTACTCATCTTTATAAACTTCGGCAGCTTAGAATATTTACAGGTATTTCCGCAGGCAACATCAATTGACCCTTCTACGATCGCGCTGATTACAATTTTGCTTTTTGTGGGCGCTATGGGAAA
This sequence comes from Chryseolinea sp., assembly GCA_035316905.1. Classification (GTDB taxonomy): domain Bacteria; phylum Bacteroidota; class Bacteroidia; order Cytophagales; family Cyclobacteriaceae; genus Chryseolinea. Next base: position 12,693 of record DATHIE010000887.1, read on the forward strand.
GAGTGCGCAGATCCCGCTCTATACGTGGTTGCCTGACGCGATGGCCGGACCTACTCCCGTCTCTGCGCTCATCCATGCCGCCACAATGGTTACGGCCGGCGTTTATATGGTAGCGCGGAACAACTTGCTCTATTCACTCGCTCCGATAGCGATGGAGTTAGTTATTATCATCGGCCTTGCCACTGCGTTGTTTGCCGCTACAATCGCTCTTACTCAGACTGACATTAAAAAAGTATTGGCTTACTCAACTGTCAGTCAGTTGGGGTTAATGTTCGTCGCACTCGGACTCGGCAACTTTACAGGTGGTATCTTTCACATGGCCACTCATGCATTCTTCAAAGCCTTGTTATTCCTTGGTGCAGGTAGCGTGATCCATGCGCTCCATCACGAGCAAGACATACGAAAAATGGGAGGACTCAAAAAATATCTTCCGGTTACTTATATGACATTTCTTATCGGGGTTGCGGCAATTTCCGGAATCCCTCCATTTGCCGGATTCTTTTCGAAGGATGAAATACTCGCTTCGGCGTTCGACCACAACAAGGTCGTCTGGATTGTAGCCGTAGCTGCGTCTATGCTAACAGTGTTTTATATGTTCCGACTGTTCTTCCTCACGTTTCTGGGCACACCTCGTGCCAGTGCGGATACGATGCACCATGTGCACGAATCACCACAGAGCATAACCTTACCGTTAATAGTTCTTGCAGTTCTTTCTGCGATAGGTGGATTCATGGGAGTACCTGAAGCTCTGGGGGGATCACATTGGCTGAAAAGCTTTCTATCACCAGTATTTGCTCAATCGCATGGCCTGGTTGCATCCCATACTCTTGACCATTCCACGGAGTACATGTTAATGGGAGGAGTTGTTGTACTTACCTTGATTGTTATTGCATTCGCATACTCCCGCTATGTGAGCAAGCGCCACGTCCCTGCTGAAGATGGTAAGATGACAAATCCATTGCAGCGAACGCTCTACAATAAATACTACGTGGACGAGATCTATGATTCGATTATTGTAAAACCATTGTATTGGCTTTCAGAACAATTCTATACGATAGTTGAAAAATCCGGTATCGATATGTTAGTGAATGCTTCCGGTCGCGGAGTTGAATCAGGAAGCAAGTTTGCCCGCCTCTTTCAAAACGGCCGGGTGGGCTACTACATTTTTGTTATGGTCATAGGAATAGCGCTGCTCCTCGCCTACGCGGTCGGACTTGAATGAAATAGAAATGATGACATTATTTTTGATATTCTTCCCGTTGATTGTTGCGATCGTGCTGTTCGCATTGCGGCCGTCAAATGCGAAAGTCTGGGCCCTCACTGGATCACTTATAGAGTTGATGCTCTCGCTGGTTGTTGCCGTAGGATTTGTTCCCAGCGAACTATACCAGTTCGTTGTAGATATACCGTGGATCACATCTTTAGGATTACATTTTGCAGTAGGAATTGATGGTATCGGTCTCGTGTTGGTGCTGCTAACAACAGTTCTGGTACCGCTTATAATCCTTTCTTCCTTTAATTCTTCGTATCACAATCAATCTACATTCTATGGACTCATCCTGATAATGCAGATGGCCCTGATCGGAGTGTTCACTGCATTGGATGGTCTGCTGTTTTATCTCTTTTGGGAGGTGGCCCTTATCCCTATTTACTTCATTTGTCTCATCTGGGGTGGTGAAGACCGCGGGCGAATAACACTTAAGTTCTTTATTTATACCCTGGCTGGAAGCTTGTTCATGCTTATAGGGATAGTGTACTTATATTACCAAACCCCTTCTCCTCACACATTCGATATTCACGCCCTTTACGCGGCCGGCAGGGCTTTGCCAGCCGGAACGCAGGGGTTGATATTCTGGGCAATGTTTATTGCATTCGCCATAAAGATGCCAGTGTTTCCTTTTCATACCTGGCAACCTGATACCTATACGGTAGCGCCGGTCCAAGGAACAATGTTGCTTTCCGGTATTATGCTTAAAATGGGAATATATGGAATGATCAGATGGTTGATCCCCGTAGTACCCGCAGGTGTTCAGGAGTGGGGATCAACAGCAATTGTGCTCTCGATTATAGGAATCATTTACGCTTCTTGCATTGCTATCATCCAAAAGGACTTTAAAAGGCTCATTGCCTACTCCTCTATCGCGCACGTAGGCTTAATTTCAGCGGGAGCTCTTACGCTAAGCACGATTGGTATACAGGGGGCAATGATCCAAATGTTCAGTCACGGAATTGTGGTGTTCGCCTTGTTTTACATTATCGAAATTATCTTTCAGCGCACCGAAACAATGACGCTTGCAAGTTTAGGGGGCATCAGGAATGTCGCCCCTATTCTTACTACGGTTTTCATCATAGTGATGCTTGGCAGTGTCGCCCTACCGTTGACTAGCGGCTTTGTTGGTGAATTCCTGCTGATCAATTCATTGTTTCAGTATCAGGCTTATATGGGAGCAATAGCAGGACTCACCATAATTCTCGGTGCAATTTATATGCTGAAGACATTTCAACGGTCGATGTCAGGCGAAGTCAACAATACGCTGTTAGGTTTTGCAGACCTGACCAATCACGAGAAGCTGGTCCTTTATCCAGTAGTGATCCTTATCGTGTTGCTGGGGGTCTATCCGATGCCACTGTTGAATCTTTCCGAAGCTTCGGTTGAAAACCTGCTTAATATTTATTCGAACTTATCTGTAGTAGGGCGATAATATGAATGCATTACTAGTTATATGTGGCTTGGGCATTGTTTCGCTGATTGCGGAAATTCTGAGTTTAAGGAAATGGCTTCTTTGGGTTATTATCGCCGGTCTTGCAGCTGCTTTACTTTCAGTTGTGCGTGAGTTTGGTCGTTCAACATTCCATTTTAGTGAAATGTTGTTGTTTGATAATTTCTCGCTGGCCTACACTGCGCTCATATGTTTTATCGCGTTGTTGTGGTTTTGGATGTCAGCTGACTATTTCAAAAACAGTGCTCATATCACGGACCGATCAGCTATGGTGCTCTTCACCATTGCTGGAGCGCTCATCATGAGTTCATTCAATAATATGGCCATGCTATTCCTCGGCATTGAAATATTGTCTATTTCGTTGTATGTACTGGCGGGAAGCAGAAAAGAGAGCCTTTTCTCCACGGAAGCATCTTTCAAATATTTCCTCATGGGTGCATTTGCAACCGGATTCCTGTTGATGGGCATCGCGCTTGTTTACGGCGCCACCGGATCATTCCAGATCACAACGATCGCCGGGTTTGTAGAAGCACACAAAGGTGAATTACCCTACTTTTTTTATGCCGGCGTACTGATGATGTTCGCAGGTCTGGCGTTTAAGATCTCCGCAGTTCCATTTCACTTTTGGGCACCGGATGTCTACGATGGATCGCCGACCGCAATCACGGCATTAATGTCCACCGTGGTGAAGATTGCCGCAATTGCCGCCTTTTACAGGATATTTTCAATTTGCTTTTCATCAGTGCAAAGCACGTGGGCAGCAGCCTTGCAGGTAATTACCGTTCTCACGCTGGTCGTCGCTAACCTGACGGCTGTATACCAAAATAGTGTTAAACGTATGCTTGCCTATTCCAGCGTTGGGCACGTGGGCTATATTCTCTTAGGTTTTCTTTCCAATGATAAGGCATCGTCAGGCACTATATTCTATTACCTCGCAGCATATGCCGTCGGATCCATTACGGCGTTCACCATACTTCTGCTGTTAGAACAAAAACGTTCACTTATAACAGTTGATAATTTTAATGGACTGTACAGAAAGAAGCCCATTTTGGCCCTAGCAATGACGATAGCGTTGCTTTCATTAGCCGGTATCCCGCCACTCCCCGGATTTTTCGGTAAGTACATGGTGTTTGCGCTGGCTATTCAAAATGGATTTACCCCATTGGTTATCCTCGCGGTCATCACGTCGTTGATTGGCGTGTATTTTTACTTCCGGATAATCGTCGCCATGTTTTTCAAGGAGCCAGACCACGAAGAAATACCAAACGATCCCTCATTGACATCATTGCTATATCTTCTCATAGTCCTGTCTATTTCGCTGGGGATTTTCCCCGAGAGTTTGTTGCAACTCATGAAATAATGCAGTGATTACGTAGGTTCTGCCTTGTTTTTTATTACAAAAGATTTTATCTTCAATCGATTGCAAAATGATAAATCATGGGAAAGGTTAGAAACATATTGCATAACAAAGGCAACGCCATTTTTTCCGTTGAACCGACTGTAATGGTTTACCGCGCCATCGAATTGATGTGCGAGAAAAATATCGGCGGCCTTTTGATCGTAGAGAATGGAAAACTGGTCGGTATTTTTACAGAAAGAGATTATGCCAGAAAACTCATTTTGAAAGGGAAGTCTTCTAAAGACACACCGATCAAAGACCTCATGACGTCTAATCTCGTTACCGTTACGCCTGAAACCAGTATCGATGACTGTATGAGAGTGATGACCGGCCGAAAGATCCGTCACCTTCCGGTACTTGAAAACGGTAAGCTCGTTGGATTGATTTCAATCGGAGATGTTGTCCACTTCGTTATCGAAGAGCAGAAAGGCATCATAGAACACCTTGAACACTACATAACCGGACACCACGAGTAAGCCAGTATTATACAAGTAGCCAGGAATGGAGAAGGGTAACGTCATGTCGAGCTTGCGCATTTCCTCGACAGATGCACTTTCTTCGATCCCGATAATTATCGGGACCCTTCCGAGCTTTCTTTATCTGAGCGGCGCACGTGCAAGAGTCATTGCAAAGGCCGTTTTATCAAATGGGTAGGTCTTATCACTAGTGCTTTCGAACCTGGGCCCCGATAATTATCGGGGTCGGATCGATTCTGAAGCAGTAGTCAGAGCGTAGTCTCGACATGACGCGTAGTTCATCTTGCTTCGGCGTCAAAGACTACGTTGACTTCCTTTTCAACGCTGAAAGGTCTTCCGTCTTTCGTAAAACCCGTCACCACCACCTTCATGGGGCCGATATCGTCGCCGGCAAAAAAATTAAACTCCGCTGTTCCTGACTTGGTCTCAATAAAAGGCTTCCAGTATAACGTCGAACGCAAGTCAGGAATCCTGTCGTTCACACCTGCCTGACTGTGGTCAGCCTCGAAGAATTCCTTTGACCGGGATAATCCGGTTACAGGAAAAATATTCTCTAATTCGATTCCCTTGTATAAGTCCCCTTTCTTCGATTCAACAAATATCACCGCATTCTCACCGAGCTTACCAAGCTGGGTAAGTTTATTAGGATTGTTCAATATCTTAATAAAAAGCAATTGTTCCGGTTTTAAACTCAGGAAGTAGTCTGTGTTCCTCGTCATCAACCCATCTATAATGTATAGGGGATCTTCTTTGAAAATCTTAAGCGTCTTATCATACCGGTACGACATGCGCACAGTCTCTTTATCTCCTTTCTTCCGATAACGCACAAAAGGCACGGCTTCCTGGAGAAAGTCTGCCATTGACGGAAAAGTCATGTACTCCTCCACATTCACGGAATAGTCTACACCACGAAACTCATCTTCAAAGATACTGTTGGGGCTCAGCTCCGCAGCAGAAGCCAACGCTCCTTCATTGCCAAAGAATAAATAAGATTTCGAGACGATACTCCGGTTCAACGCATATTCTCCGTATTTCGCGCGTTGGTCTTTCTCGATCGAGGTCCATGTTCCAATAGATTTGATCGAATCCTCCAAAACAATTACGTCGTAATTTCCATCGACCGATTTGTTCTTTTGCCTGAGCGTGCAAAATATCAAGTCTGCTCCCCAAAAGTCGTAAATGAGAGTCATCTCGAAGTTGCCGTCACGCGTATATGCCTCATATCCGACGGTATTCTTCTGCAAGTATCCGATCACCGCTGTTGAATCGGGTGGCGCTTCACCTGTTTTTTTAGAGACTAATTTGCCCCGGAGTTTTGCTTCACTGTAGAACGGAAACGTCAGTGGTATTGTCCTGTTGTTAAGTACGTCCCTCCAATCAAAAACGTCGACGGTCTGCGTGATAAGAAAGTCGTTCAGAAGAAAGTTATCTCTGATGTTGTAACGTCGTGCACGTTCGTCCGCGGCGGAAAGATCTGAAAGATAAAAGCCGGACGCAGAAGTATGATAATTGAATAAATTGCTCTGATACACCAACACATTGACTTCGCAATCCAACGGCCGGCCTGATTCGTCCATGATTTGTACGGCACCTGTTACGCGTCCGCGTTGCCCCACAGAAGGGCTCACGTTTAGTTTCGCCGTAAAATTGTCGGCGCCTTTGAGGAAGAACAATCGCCGAGCAAGGATCTCTCCTGCTGAACCAAAAATCACCATCTCGTGAACAGCTTTGTCCATTGCTTGCAACGGTACGTTAACCCGGAGCGACCGGGTCTCATCAAATTTATATGCTTGCCTGAATTTGATCTTGCCTTGAGAAACTACGACAGCATAGATCTCTTTATCTATCAATTGTGAACCAGCAGGAGCAGACAATAGAAATTCAGGATTACCCGTTGCTTCCATCATAAGCGAAACTCCATCCTTTTCGCTTACAGGTAACGGCCAGCGCCTTCCGCCAGCAGGCCATTCGGCGTAATACCTCACACCCGGTTCTGGCGTCAGAGTAAAATTACCAAGACCCGTTGAATCAAGGGATACAACAGTGACGGCTGAGTCAGCGGGGCTACTCAGTTGTAACACTGCGGACGGGGGACCAAGCACCGCTATTTTATTCGCTGTTCCCCCTACAAGATTGCCGCCTTCTGGAAAGAATTTTAGAACATCGGTTTTTTTGAACGAGGTCTCGATTTCTTTTGTCGACTCAATCCGGATCATTTTCTGATAATATCCGGAAGATTTGAAGTTTCTCATCCACTCAGTATGGCCAACTATTTTATAATCTCCGGGCTTCACACCCGGATCAACAACAAACTGACTATGGCCTGTGCCGTTCTTTACTTTGAACTTCATTTTTTGAACGGCGCGTCCTTCGCCATTGAAAAGATCGAGTGTGACAATATGCTCACCTTTCACGCGAGTAAATTCGTCGTTCATGTACCAGCATTGAAAGAATACTGTATCACCTGGTGAATAGACGGGTTGGTTAAGGATACAGTATAGCTTTACTGTAGGATATTTCGTCCTGAATGCGTCATACTTTTGCTGAAGATCCTGAAGAAAATCCGCCGGCTTCCAGGATGATAAAAGCATCACCACGATCACTAAGAACGTCAGTCGAACAATTATCTTTCTAAATAGTGCTGTCATTTGATAACACGTAAAAATTCATTCATAATCAATCCCAATAAACAGGTTTTTCGGTTGTTGAATAGGGAAACAATTTCGTGCAACTTTCTTCGTAAGGAAGTTCCAGCGGCGGAATCATCGATTCCAAAGGCACGTCCTTGCGCGTAATGTACATCGACTTGCTGCTTACCGATGAAGCATAAAACAATCCTTCGATCTGTCCCTGCTCTCCGCTTATTTGAATAATGTTGCCCTGCACCTTTCCGGTAACGGGCTGAAAAAGACTTGTTGTGGCTTTCTTTTGAGCAACCAGTGCCTTCCAGAAATCAAATGCCTGCCGCGACAACGTGTATTGTTTCACTTCTGCATGTACTTTGTACATGAAGGTCCACTGTGTTACAGGAATATACGTCGCATTGATCTTAGTAAACTTGCCACCATCAACAAATTGGTTATCGCTAACAACCGGCATATCATTAAAAAAGTCTACCCAACACGTACAACATTCACAGGGCTTTACATATTCAAGGTTTCCGTCAAGGCCAAGTACATACGAACTGCAAGGGCGTGGGCTGGGGCATCTCGCTTCACTACCACAGGGCACCTTATACAGTTCAGGGTTGGTATCCACCTGAAACGTCCCTTTGAACTTCCACAGAAAATAGTATTCCCTTTGGGATCCCGCGTCGGCATCGAAAAAAACATTGAAGCCATAGTTTGTGATGCCTTGAGTATTTTTTTCTTCTACGAATTCATGGTAAACCTTATCCATTGATCCGTAGGAATTCAACGTATCATAGATCGACTCATATATCCTGCCGTCAAGTAGCTGAATACGCACTTTGTATGCACGTCCAACCTCGCCTCTAATGCCATTGGGATTTGTTTGATAAATACCCTGACTGATTTCAACCAAATCCTCTGAATACCCCTGGTCATCAAGGATCGAAACTTTCTTCGCAGATATTGGAGCTTTCATAGACTCTTTCGATTCCATGTCGAATGATTTAGATATTTCGACCTTGTAGGGTCCGGGTTCGTTGGTGATAAATCCCTCCACTGCGATGGGGAAATTTTCGCCGATATCAGTATCAATGTCGATCCGGTCCACACAGGCGCCCGTCGAAAGCATAAGCATCAACGAACACATTCTTACGAACGTTCTCCGACGCTTACCCATGACGTTAAGAATATGATTCACAATATTCACTTCCACTTTCGTTAATCAATTAATAGTTCTACTCCCAGAATTCCGGTTTTTCGGTTGTGGAATAAGGAAATAGTTTTAAACAACTTTCTGCGAATGGAATGCCTGGATTAGGAATTGGCACCCCATTACGAACGTCTTCGCGATCAATAAATATCGCTTTGCTTGCAACGCCCGCTGCGAAAAACAGCCCTTCAATACCAGCAGGGGGGCCGCTCACCTGGACAAAGTTCGTCTTTATCCTTCCGGTTACTGGTTGAAACAAACTGTTGATTGCTGTATTTTGATCTTTGACGGCTTTCCAGAAATCAAATCCACGACTCGATAAAGTAAACTGGGTGACTTTTGCGTACACCCTGTGCTGAAATGTCCAGGCCTCTAATGGTATATGCATTGCCGTTTGTGCAGAGAATTTGCCTTGCTCCACGAAAAGATCATCGCTTAGTAGCGGTTGAGGGTTAAGGAAATCGTACCAGCAGGTGCAACATTCACAAGGTCCAACCCGAACAAATACTGCGCGA
>DATHIE010000888.1:0-9413 GCA_035316905.1 Chryseolinea sp.
AGATTTGTCCTGAAGAACAACAGTGAAATGGACCTCACGGACAAGAACTGGGCTTTGTTTTTCAATATGGCCCCTCGTCCCATCCTTGAAAACAAAACCCGGCAACCCGCAGATGTTCAGCACATCAATGGCGACTGGTATAAACTCGTACCTAATGAAGGCTTTGAACTTGAAAAAGACGATACTATCGTTATTAATTACCGCGGAAATGAGGCTGTAATCAAAGAGACAGACCGACCTCTTGGGCTTTACTTTGTTTTTTATAACGAGCTTGGTGAGGAAAATAGGATCGTGGAAGTATCCGAGTATTCATGGACGCCATTTACGAAACCGGAGCAGATCAATCGGAGCCGTGAAGATGCCGAACCTATTCCAACGGCCGCATGGAATTATAAGAACAATCAGAATTTAAAGGAGGTCAGTGAGGCTGACATCAAACATATCATTCCTACTCCTCTTCGATTACAAGAGGGCAAAGAGACACTCGAACTTTCCAACTCATTCAAGATATATTATCGCGATGGTCTGGTGAACGAAGCGCACTACCTCGCGTCTTCACTGAAGGACGTTACGGGCACAGAGTTTACCATTGTGGAATCGCAGCCCAACGAAGAGTGTATAACCCTGGCGTTGGGTCGCACATCTGTTGGAGATTCTCGTGAATCTTATCAACTAAAAATAAATGGAAAGGGTATACAAATCATTGGAAGAGGAGCTGCCGGCGTTTTTTATGGTGTGCAGAGCCTGAGGGCATTAATACCCATAATAAATTATCAGCGACAGTCCAAAGCTATACTATTGCCCCATGTTGTTGTTGAAGATGCGCCTCGATTTGCTTTCAGAGGACTACACCTGGATGTGAGCCGGAATTTTCAAACAAAAGAAACGATCCTGAGATTGCTCGACCTGATGTCATTTTATAAACTGAATCGGTTTTTGTTCTATACTACTGAAGATGAAGGTTGGCGACTTGAAATTCCTGGACTTGCCGAGCTTACCACTGTCGGAGCTATGCGCGAACATACCTATGGCATGGAGTCAACGGTTTTGCATCCTGCGTATGGGTCAGGCCCGTTTGGTCAAGCCACTGGAAAGTATGGTCACGGGTATTACACGAGAGAAGATTTTATCGAGATCCTCAAGTATGCAAGCGCACGCCACATCAAAGTTATACCTGAGTTGAATTTCCCGGGTCATGCACGGGCAGCGATCAAGGCAATGGAGGCGCGACATGACCGGTTGATAAAAGAGGGCAAGGAATCGGAGGCGAATGAATACCGGTTGATCGATCCCGAGGATAGATCCGTTTATTTGTCAGCGCAGGGTTATAAAGACAATGTAGTGTGTGTTGCAAGAGAATCTACTTACCAGTTTTATCTAAAGGTCGTTGATGAGATAAGGCTGATGTATCAGGAAGCAGGGCTGAAGCTGGACGAATTTCACACAGGAGGAGATGAAGTTCCCGAGGGTGCATGGACAAAGTCACCGATGGCGGCTGATCTGATGAGAAGAAATCCTTCCATCAAGGATCCAAAAAACCTGCAGACGTATTTCTTCCGTGAACTCGTAACCAGACTGGCTCCGCTAAGAATGGAGATCGATGGCTGGGAGGAAGCTGGTTTACTAAAGACAAGTGACGGACGCTACTTCCCTAACCATGAGTTTGCGGATCGAAATGTTAAGCTGTTCATCTGGAATAATCTCTTTGATTACGACCTCGGTTACCGCTTTGCCAACGCAGGGTATGGAGTTATTCTCTGTAATGTTTCCAATTTTTATTTTGATCTCGCATACAGCAAAGATCCGCAGGAACCCGGGCTGTATTGGGCTGGCTTTGTCGATACCCGGAATGCTTTCGCTTTTGCACCCTATGATATGTTCAAAACAACAAACAAGAATTCTATGGGCCAAAAGATTGATTTGGAGTCAGGTGGGGGTGATGGAAAGAAGGCTATCGTTGAACACCTTACACCTCAGTCGAGAAAAAACATTGTTGGAGTAGAAGCACAAGTTTGGAGTGAGACGATCAAGGGAAGAGATATGATGGAATATTATATCCTTCCGAAGCTGATGGGGTTTGCAGAAAGCGCGTGGGCTCCGGAACGCAAGTGGGAAAAAATCGAAGACCGAACGGAGCGTGAAGAAAGTATACAACGCCATTGGTCCGCCTATGCTCAAACACTGGCTAAAAAAGACCTACCGCGGTTGAGTTATTTGAACAAAGGATATAATTACCGGATACCGCCGCCGGGCTGCGTTATCGAAGGGGATACGTTAAAGGCTAATGTTGAGTATCCGGGATTATTGATACGGTATTCATCTGATGGCAAGGAGCCAACGCATAGCTCAAAACGTTTTGACAGGCCGCTGAGAATTTCCGGCAAAGGAATCATTAAACTTAAAAGTTTTGATGTTGCTGGAAAGTCTAGCCGCTCCGTTACCGTCAACACGAACTCCGGCGTAGTGTATTGATTCAATGAATGGTGTTTAGTTGGGTGAGATTCCTGCTGGGAAGAATTGACCCGAAGGATAGCGTAAGTTGCGCGCCATGTCGGCGGCCGTTATCTAAGATTATTTGTTCTGGCGCGCCTGGGGGTGCAATGATCTGGATCCGGGTTAAAACCCCGGGCAACCGATATTTCACCTCAACAGGGTTTATGAATATTAGACTGGAGGGTGGTCTCGTCGCTGGCGAGATGCTCAAACGGTAGGGGTGATGCTCAATTGCCTATGCGGGGCGACAATCAGGCGCGTCATGATGAAATGATATTAGTTGAGTGGATAATATTATGACGCGCAAACATGCCGCACGGCTTTCGGGTAGGATTGCAGAATGAATTCGCGCTGTTGCAGCCTTGCGCGAATTTCTGCAGGTCACGTATCCGCTATCTGCAGCAAATTAAATGACAGATTGAACCATTCATAATACGCAAAATGAAGTTTTATTGACGCGAAATTTAGCATTCCACATAGTTTAACAAAGTACATTTAGGGCCACGAACGCTTTCCTGTTCGGATAATACATTAAACAAATGATCATAGGTATAGATCTGGGAGGGACCAATGTCCGTGCAGCGATTGAAAATGATGGAGCTATCCAGAATTTCAGGAAAGAGCCTTTTAACACCAAAGTGTCGTTGGATGAAACTCTAACGCAGCTGAAGGAATTCATCAGACCACTCGTCGGCAACGGCGTCAGGGGCATCGGCATTGGTGTGCCTTCAGTCGTCGACGTGGAAAAAGGTATTGTCTTAAACGTGACCAATATACCAGCGTGGAAGCGTGTACCTCTCAAAGATATTTTGGAGGCAGAGTTCAAAATTCCCGTTTGTGTTAATAACGACGTTAATTGTTTTGCGCTGGGAGAACACCAGTTTGGAAACCTGCGTGGAATGAAGAATGTCGTGGGTGTTTCTATTGGAACAGGCCTCGGGTCAGGTATCATTATTAATGACAGGCTCTTTGAGGGGGTAAATTGCGGTGCAGGAGAGCTGGGCCTGTTACCCTATCTCGACCAAAATATAGAGTACTACGCCAGCGGCAACTTGTTCAAGGTAAAATTCAATACAACAGCCCATGAAGCCAACAACCGGGCAGCCGAGGGCGATCCCCAGGCGGTTGAGCAATGGGAGGAATTTGGCAAACATGTGGGTGAGGCGATTAAATGCGTCGCTTATGCCTATGATCCTGAGGCAATTGTGTTAGGAGGATCGCTTTCCAAGGCTTTTCGATTTTTTAATGAGTCAATGCATCAGTCGATGCTCAATTTCGAATTTCCCGAATCGATAAATAGACTCAGGGTTTTTCAATCAACCGACGATAATATCACAGTGCTTGGTGCAGCAGCGTTGGTACACAGGCTTTTACGCTGAAAAACTTATTCTGCCCCATGATTATGGGGTGTACTGGAATGATTATGGGGTGTCCGGATTTTCCCGTCGTCTTTTAAATACTACTTTTGGCCCCCTTAAAGGATCGTTCTCTATCTAATTATTAAGAATTCCAACTCTTGCGCAAAAACCGAATCGGTTAACGCAAAAAGCGGATGACCGGAATCGTTTGTTTACCGACCTTGAGCCGTCTTCGGTAACGATTTTAGCGCCAAATGAGCGGAATATTGAAAAATAACCATTTGAAATACAACGCTGAGGCAACACGCAGGAGATACTTAGTTAAACTGAATTGTCGAACATTGAACTACTAAATAACCAACTATGAATTTGAGTTTTTACAAAAAGAAGCCTCAAAGCAGGTGCGTTCGTTACCTGCTAACGGCAATGCTGCTGGTAAGCTATATGCTTGCGGGCGCCCAGAATGGAGGGGTTACGGTCACTGGTAAGGTAACAGGTGCCGACGACGGCAACGCATTACCCGGTGTGAATGTGTATTTAAAAGGTACGCAAGCAGGAACGATAACCGATAGTGAAGGCGGATACACGCTCGCGATCAGCGACAGCAAAGGCATCCTTGTTTTCTCTTACATCGGTTATGCTACACAAGAAGTAAGTGTGGACGGCAGAACGAAGATCGACGTCAGTTTGGAGGCGAGTGTCGAGTCATTGAGCGAAGTGGTTGTCACCGCGTTGGGAATCCAGCGTGAGGAAGTGACGTTGGGCTACTCAGTAGGAAAAGTAAAAGGTAGCGACTTGACACACGTTGCACAGGAAAACGTATTGAACAGTCTTGCAGGTCGTGTTGCCGGTGTTACTGTCAACTCCACAGGGGGAACAGGTTCTTCAGTAAGAATGACTATTCGTGGTACTAAGTCGCTCGTGAACGACAACCAGCCATTATTTGTGGTTGATGGCGTGCCGATCGTAAACAGCTTAAATAACATTTCACAGGTAGGTAGCGATAACCGCGTAGACTATGGTAACCCTATAGCTGACCTTAACCCTGAAATCATTGAAAGCATGACGGTCCTTAAAGGCCCAAGTGCTGCTGCGTTGTACGGCTCACGCGCTGGTAACGGTGTTGTGATCATAACCACTAAGAATGGCAGTAAGGCTAAGAAAGTCACAGTCAATGTGACATCAAATACAGTATTCGATATCCCATACAAGTTCCTTGACATGCACACTAAATTTGCATCCGGGGTTCTGCCATTTACACCTGACGCAAATCCATACCCAGGCGGCGTATTGCGTGTTGATGAAGAATCTGTGGGTGGTGTAGGACCAGAGCTTGACAAAGGATATGATGCTATTCAGTGGAACAGCCCGGTTGATGCTGACGGAAATCAGATACCGACACCGTTACTTTCTCATAAGAATAACGTAAAGAACTTTGTTCAAACTGGTATTACCAGCTCGAACGGTGTAACGATAAGCAATAGCAATGACGTGCTCAATTACCGGCTCTCATATTCAAACATGGTTAACAAGGGAATTATCCCTAACTCTGATCTTTTCAAGAATGCTTTGAGCCTTAACACAGCTGTAAAGATCGCTCCTAAGTTTACACTTAGCTCAAACCTTGATTTCAGCCGCAGCAATTCCAACAACAGACCTGCATCAAACCGTGGTGCTAACCCTATGCAGTGGGCTTATGCGGTGTCACCACACATAGACATCACAGATCTGCGGAACTACTGGGTTCCAGGACAAGAGGGATTGCAACAATTCACACAGGATAATGGAGCGGGTGAATACAACAACCCTTACTTCCTTGCTTATGAAGTGAACAATGGCTTTGTACGCGATCGCGTATTTGGAAACATCAAAGGTGAGTGGAAGCTCACTCCAGAACTGACACTTATGGGACGTTATGCATTGGATACATACCAGGAAACGCGAGAAACCAAAATGGCTAACAGCTATACTAACCAGCCGCGTGGTGCATATGGTATCTCGAATATCAAGCAGTATGAAAGAAATGCTGACTTCCTGTTGACGTATCAGAAATCATTGAACGCAATCAGCCTCACTGCCTCTGTCGGTGGTAACAACCGTCGCTACGAAAGCGGTAACGTGGTGAACCGTACGCGTAATGGTACAGGTCTGATTATTCCAGGTTTGTACACATTAAATAACATCAGGCCACAAGACCTCGAAACCGGAAGTGCTTCTTATGAAAAAGTAGTAAACAGTGTCTACGGACTCGTCAACCTTGGTTTTAAGGACATGATCTTCCTCGACCTTACTGCACGTAATGACTGGTCTAGTACTCTTCCTGAATCCAACAGATCTTACTTCTATCCTTCCGCTTCATTGAGTGTATTGTTTGATGAGATGTTCAACCTGCCTTCACAGATCAGTCTCGTGAAACTGCGTGGTGGTGTTGCACAGGTAGGTAACGACACCGATCCTTATCAGCTTGCACAGGTGTTAGATCCAATGGAAGCTTGGGGAGGAATAACCCGCCTTTCAAAATCTGGACAGATACTTTCTCCAGATCTTAAATCCGAAAAAGCTACGTCTTACGAAGGTGGTCTTGATTTCAACCTGTTTAACAACCGCATCCGTTTCGGAGCGACAGCTTATTACCTGGAAAACGTTAACCAGATACTTTCAAACCAAATACCTTCTTCCAGCGGGTACTCAAACCTGAAGTTTAATTCCGGACTCGTAGTGAGCAAGGGTATTGAACTGACATTAGGTGGAACGCCTATTGATCGCAATGGCTTCCGTGTAGACGCTAACCTTAACTTCTCTAAGAATCAATCGATCATTCAAAAGCTTGGTGGTGGTCAGACCATCTATACATTCTGGACCGATGCAAAGGGTGGAGCATGGACCTACGAAGGCGACCCGATCGGAGATATTTATGATGCGAAACTCGTGACTGTTGAAGATAAAAACTCTCCTTACTTTGGATATCCTATCCTGGATGAAGATGGTTCATGGCAGAGTGTGAACGCAACTAATACGAAAAACAAAATCGGTAATTACAACCCTGACTTCCTAGTCGGATTACAGACAACGGTTACTTACAAGCGATTCTTCCTTAATCTGTCATTTGACTGGAGAAGCGGTGGCCAATTTGTTTCACAGACCTATCGTTACAGCGAATCAGATCTCAAGTCACAACGCTTTCTTGATAATCTCATAAATCCAAATGGAATGAGTGGCGATGCGTTGCGTGACTACCTCGTGGCGAATCAAGACGAGCTGATCAAAGTGACCGACAAGTTCAACATCGTTGGTGGCCCAACTGAAGAGTACGGCGGTTTCCCTTTTGAAGCTTACGGTAATACTTATCCTTATGGCGTCTTCAACCCAGGTGTGATTGCAGAATACGATGATGACGGAAATATTACTGGTTATGTAGAAAACCTTGGCGGACCCGACACTAAGATCATTCCTTATGGCGACAACTATCCTTGGAGCTTTACAAAGGCCGCGACATTCGATGCCGACTTTATTAAGCTGCGCGAAGTTGCATTGGGATACAACATTCCAAACTCGCTGGTAACCAAACTTGGAATGCAGAACGCAAGCATTTCAGTGTATAGCCGTAACATAATGCTTTGGACAAAGGCAGGCATAGGTATCGATCCGGAGACAGCATTCCAGCAGGAATCTTCAAACCAGGGCGGTGGTATGCAATTCAAACAAGGAATTGAACGCTACAACGTGAATCCTTGGGTGATGCCTATCGGTTTCAAGCTCAACATCACTTTTTAACATTAATCTGTAACAGATATGAAAATATTAAATAAAAAATATTTCCTCGTTGCGGCCTTACTCACGACAATATGTTTCTCGTGTGAGGACCTTACGGAAATTAACGAAAACCCTAACGGGGTACCTCCGGATAATGTCAATCCGAATCTTGTATTGCCAACTGTACTCACAGAGACAGGTAAAGCATTTGTTAGTCTGGGTTATGGCGATGTTGCAGGTGTAATGCAGCATACTCAGAAAGACGGATGGTGGAGCGGTCATAACGATTATGACTGGAGTAACCAGGATTGGGCTGGGTACTATGCAATCCTCACTGATAACAAGCTCGTGTATGATCGTGCGGTCGAGCTCGAGTACGAATTTCATCAGGGTGTAACGCTCGTAGTTAAAAGTATGATGTTTGGTCTGATCACAGATCTTTGGGGAGATGCACCTTATACTGAGGCGCTCTTAGGCGAGGAATTGGGTGAAGGCCTCGCGCCGAAATTCGATGATCAGGAAACCATCTACACTGGTATTTTGGCGGATCTTGAATTGGCAAATACATTGTTGTCAAAAGAGCAGTCCGAGTATACTGGTATCGTTGAAGACGTCGATGTGTATTTTGGTGGAGATGCAGCCGCATGGCGCAAACTCGCCAACTCCCTGAGTCTAAGATATTACATGAGGATATCGGCAAAGAAACCAGACGTTGCAAAAGCTGGTATCGAAAAGATTGTAGGTAATCCATCATTGTACCCGATCAACACCAACTCAGGCGATGACGCTACGATGGAGTATACAGGCACCAGCGCCGATACATCATGGCCGAACAATACAGTGTTCGATAAGAGCGAAAGTAACTACAGCCGTTCTAAAATGGCAGCTACACTTGTAGAAGAGCTTCAAAGTCTTAATGACGCAAGGCTTGGTGTTTGGGCAAATAAGGTAGAAATACCGTTGGTAGTAGACGCATCATTCCCTGACGGCACTGATGAAATTGTCGAGATCGACGGAAAGAAATACCGCCACATATCACCTGACGTGATCGGAGATACTCCAGTTGACACTGATCCTGAATACGTGGGATTGCCAACAAGCTTGACTGGATTGCCAGTGATGTACAATCTCAATCCGTCTGCTAACCAAGGCGAGTATAACCCTCACGTTTCTCAGCTCAACGATATTTATAGAGACGCATCCGGCGGCTTGTTAAAAGCAAGGCTGATGTCGGCTTCGGAAGTGCACTTCATATTAGCGGAAGCTGCATTGAAAGGATGGGCTACGGGAACAGCAAAGGAACATTACGAAGCTGGCGTTCAATCCTCACTGGAAACATGGGACGTTGCAGATTCATACGATGATTATATTAGCCAGCCTACGGTTGAATACAACGATGGCGACACAGATGCTGAAAACTTAAGGAAGATCATGACTCAAAAATGGATCTCCAGCTGGACAGCAGCAACTGAATCGTGGTTCGACTATCGCAGAACAGGCCTTCCTGATCTGCAGGCAGGACCTTCGGCAAAGAGAAGCAAGCTTCCCGTAAGATTTTATTACGGTACTACTGAATTGCTGCTGAATGCAGGTAAGGCAAACGTTGCACTTGATAAGTTGACAACAACAACATATTCTGGCGCTGATGGTAAAAACAGTGCATGGTCAAAGCCATGGTTGATAGAGGGCACTGGTAAGCCCTGGGAGTAGTTTGGGTTTTTTAATCCAGGTTTGTTCAAAATAGCGGGGCCTGGCCCCGCTATTTTTTTAGTTTAGTTTTTACGTCAAATCATTATGCGCAAAAAGTAT